>DASUBD010000516.1:0-5646 GCA_035763445.1 Candidatus Angelobacter sp. | reverse complement strand
TCGGCTCGTCTCTGACCTGCGCATCATGCATGCCAAGGTTGACGAGCTCTTCCAAATCGTCTCCAACCTCAAGCGACGCCACAACGAATCCTCTGTCCGCCTCTATGCTGACGAACCTGTCCTGGAAGAGGACATCTCCCGTGTGGACCAGATCTATCTCTGGTTCGTCAGCCTGAAAGAAGAAGGACTGAAAAGGACGGGATAACCTACTGTCGTCTCCGTGTCCTTGATTAGCCCGAACTCAATCCCTGGTGCGGGTTTGACTGTTCTCGCGTAAGTCGGTGCTCACCTAACCGAGCCAAATGACTTCAAGTCGTGACCTGATGCTCCTTTCTTGCAGTTCGTCATCTTCAGGTATTCACAATGACCAAGGCCCAGCTTTCGCTGGACCTCGACCTTTCTCGCACTGAAATCGCTTAAGACCTACGCCGCTCTCTTCCCTCGCCGACGAGAAGTCCGCTCACCTTCTTCTTCCTCTTCCATCCCGGACTGCTCCGGCTTGATCTTCTTGCTGAAGGCCTCCATCTTTTTGAGTGTCTGCTGCTCTTCTTTCAAGTTCTGCTGCAGCAGCTTGACGGCTTTGTTGTGGCCCATGTCACGCGCCAACTGAATCAGCGACTCATAAGCGCATATCTCATAGCTCTCCACCTTGGCCGCCGCACCCACCGCAAAAACATCCAGAATATCCGGTGACGGCTCTTCTTCACTCTTAAAGGTTTCCAACTCTTCCAGCAGCCCGGCCAATCCTTTGCATTCGGTCTCCTGCGGCTGCTCGCCCAGGTTTTCAAACACCTGCTCCAGTCGCTGTACCTGCTTCTCCGTCTGCGCCTGATGCGCGCTAAAGGCCTTCTGCAACTGTGGATTCTGCGCCCCTTCCGCCTGCTCTCCTAATGCGTCTACCAGCTTGCGTTCCGCGTCCAGGATGTCCGCCAGCTCGTGTAAGAAAAGTTCATGTGCAGTCTGCATACGTCATGTCCTCCCATGGTGACTACACGGGTAAGATGCGATAGACGCATTCAGGCTGCCCGCAATCGCATAGCCGAGATGCGGGCGTTCATCAGTGGCTGGGTTCTGCCTTCCCGATCGCCTGATCGCCTGATCACCCGACTCCCCAGCTCCTCCGTGTCCCCGTGCCGCCGTGGCAGGTGTTCTGGTTTCCGGCCACGGCGATTACCTGCCATCACCTTCCGATCTCGGCGATTATTGAGGCTAACCCCCGTCCAGCTCTGGGCATCTACGGGAACAAGCAACTTCATAACCCGGGTGGTATGTTGTGCGCAATCAAGCTCTCCTTTTTATTGTCATTTCTCTCTGCATCGCCTTAGCAGTTCTCGCTGGATGCGGTGGCGTGAGCGGTTCCAGTAATCTTCAGCCAACGCCATCCCCAACTCCCGGCGCCAGTCCAAGCCCCACGCCAGCGGCCGCCGTCAGCCGTTTCATTTACGGCATCACGGTTTTTGAAAGTGACATGGGCTATGAAGGCGGAACCATCAACAGTACCGGCAAGGTCACTCCGATTGCGCCTTTCAATACTTCCCCACTGGGGCAGAACATTGTCCCGCAGCTGATTGCCCATCCCAGCGGCCGATTCCTGTATGCGCTCAACCTCGGCGCATCCTCTTTTGGCATCATGTTTGGGACCCCTGGCATTGCCGAGCTGGCCATCAATCAGCAGAGCGGCGTGCTTACTCCCATCGCAGGAGGCCCGCTGGTCTTCCCCGTGGCCCGCGAAGGCATTTTGGCCATCAACCCTGCGGGCACGTTGCTGTTTCAGCCGGATGGAGGAGTGTTTGACGTTTACTCCATCAACCCTTCAAACGGACTTCTTACCCTGGTCTCCACTTCTACCGCCGCTTCGCTGGGAAACTTTACCGCCTTCAGCCCTGATGGGCGATTCCTCTTCAATTCCGGAGCCACTGACGTTGAAACTCTCTCCGTGGATGCCGGCGGCAATCTAGCCGTCGTCCAGGCGCCCATTCCCACGGGTGGGACTGCGCCCGGCCTGGTCGGACAGCTCGCCGTCAGTCCCGACGGCAAACTTCTGTACGTTCTCAATCAGGGCAGCATTGGCATCTTTAACGTCGGCGCCGGCGGAACCCTCTCGCCCGTTGCTGGCTCCCCGTTTGCCACCCAGGATGCGGCAGCCGGATTCGCTCTCACGCCGGACGGCAAGCGGCTCTACGTCAACTTCCAGAACACAGCCAATTCCGTTCAGGGTTTCACCTTTGATCCCGCCGCCAGTACGCTTACGCCCATCGCCAACGCTGTGGTGAACAACGCTACCTCCATCACCGTGGATCGCTCAGGAAAATTCGCTTACATCTCGCAGGGCTCTGCGCTCACGACGTTTGCCATCGATCCGGCAACCGGCGGCCTTACTCAGGTTTCACAGTCTCCCCAGCCACTCAGTGACACGCCGCAAAGCATCGTTGCCGTGCCTTGACGAGCTAACTGGGCCCTCCACGCCTGTGTGGCACAGCCGCCCTCGGCTGTGGATTTGCTACCCCTAGGTTCCTCCGTGTCTGCGTGTCTCTGTGGTAGATCAAGATGTGCGGCGCAAAATCGCCGCACTTCAACTTGTCAATGGTGAGCGAAGCCCCGCTTTTTGCGCGAGTCGAACCATCTAGATCGCACGAAGCGAATCCTCACTCCGATGGCGCGCGATGACGGCGATGTCGTGCGATGACGGCGATTGCGGCGATTCTTACTCTTCGGGATGATTATATACTTGACGAA
The DNA here is from genome assembly GCA_035763445.1 of Candidatus Angelobacter sp. Lineage (GTDB taxonomy): Bacteria > Acidobacteriota > Terriglobia > Terriglobales > Acidobacteriaceae > Angelobacter. The sequence goes on along the minus strand of DASUBD010000516.1, from coordinate 2,910 downwards.
GGTAAGTCATTCCTGTACTATGTCTTCATGATGGAGATAACGCTTACGGCTTCTTTGGTTTACGCGGTTTCAAGGGTGCGTTTCTCTCCCTCAATTTCTGCAAAAGTTCGTTTCTCAGGCCAGCGGCCAGTTTTCGCGTTGACGTTCTCGCGAGTGGACTTTGCGGTTTCTTCTTTGGAGGCGTTTTAGCCATGACACTCCCTGAAATCAATTCTCTCTATTCGACAGATGAACGGTGCCGTGAGCTTCTTAAAAAGCTCCGTTGGCCATTGGGTGTTGAGTGCTTGCGCTGCAAAAGCAAAAAGGCTTACGAGCTTCCGACTCAGAAGAAATTTGAATGCGGAGAATGCGGGTATCAGTTCAGCGTAATTACTCAGACGATCTTTAACGATACTCACCTGCCGCTGGAAACTTGGTTCATGGCAGTTCTGCTGCTCGTGGAAGCTCGCAAGGGCATCTCTGCTAATCAGGTTAAACGGACTCTTGGAATCAGCTACAAAACCGCGTGGTATCTCTGCCATCGCATTCGTAAGGCAATGGCAGGAGCACACAAGCCCATGCTGGACGGAACGGTTGAGATGGATGAAACCTACATAGGCGGCAAACAGCGCGGAGCAACTAGCGCATGGCGCAGAGAGCGCAGGAACAAAGAAGTTGTAATCGGCATCCGTCAGCGGAATGGTGAATTGCGTTTCTTCCATGCCGAAGATGCGAAAACCGGAACACTCCAAAAGTACATTCAGGAACATATCAGCAGTGATGTTGATGTGATCGTGACTGATGATCTTCCCGCATACCAGAAAGCAGTTGGCACTCACAAACATGAGACGGTCAACCATACTGCAAAGGAATACGTAAGGCACGAGGGTGATTTCACGATCACAACAAATACCATTGAATCCGCATTCTCTCTCCTGAAGCGCGGCATTGTAGGAAGCTGGCACAAGGTTAGCGCAAAGCATCTCTCCGCGTATTTGGAGGAAATGACGTTCCGGTTTAACCGCCGTAAGCGTCCCGATCTGTTTATTGACACGCTGCGTCATATGATTACCGCTGATCCTCTGACTTTTGAGAATTTGACTTCTTAGCCGATGACGGCCCAAACAGGGTGCGTGCGAGAGCTATCCTCCGGCTGCGTTCCTCTTTCTGTTCTCGCCTTATCTTTTCAATTACGAAGTCAGTAAAGCGAAATGCGGCTTTTGTGTGAAGATCGTCCATGTCTAAATCAGCCGCAGCGAAAAAGAAGCTGCGCATTACCTCCTGAAATGTATCTGAATACTCTGTTACGTCTGGCAATGGGAAGTTGAATTCATGGCGGAATTCTCCCTTGCTCCCCAGCCTAAAAAATGAACTACCTTGGCCACAGCTACCAACTGACTTATTGACTTGAACGAGCATATGAGTTGCAAGCAAGAGAATGTGCTTAGGCTGCAGCAGTTCGGGCGACACTCCAACGAGAGGCTCAACGATGTATTGTGCCAGTTCTGCTCCGACACCAGAAAAACAACAGGAGCGTTCTGGGTTAACAGTCGTTTCATCCGTAGAATATAGCGACAACCGCTGCTCATTCTTAAATTGGGCCGCTACGATAAAGAACACTTGCGGTCCATCCGTATACCCGTAGCGAGGATGCTTGAATATGTGTTTTTCGTGAAACTGGCATAGCTGATCCTCAAGAAATACCTGCAAGCTGATTTCATCGAATGTACCGCTGGGCAATGCCAGGATGTTGCGCTTTATGAACTGGAATGCTGAGCGTGCAAAGTTCACCGTTCCAGCAATCGCAAAAGCCATGTTCATTTCTCGGTTTGGAACGTTAAGCGGGAATATCTTTTGGCCCGGCAACTTGAGCGTCTGATAAGTGAACTCATTGTCTGTGCACAGAATTATGTCTTCTTGGCACCTAAATCCCGCCGCAATGGTCATACGTTTTCTCTGTCGTCTCTCTTTCGGCAGCGCTGGCTTGACGGGTTCCAGCCCCCGTCTAACCCTCAATTGGCACCACCCTTCTGGCCGATGATGCTGCTATCCCGTAAAGAATGGCAGCTCTCGTATCCTTCGTCAAGTATATAATCTTGCTCTTCGGTAAACCTTAGCCGCTACCCCACCCTCCCCCCGTCAACCCCGAAAAATATAGACTTACACGATTCAACCCCGGGGCTGTTTTCTGGATTTCCTGCCTTGTTTGTGTCCGCGAGAGTCGCTGATTTTACTACTCTATTAATACCCGCGACACAGGAGCCAATAGCTAAAGGCCGCCTTTCTTCGCTGACTGCTATTAAATTGTCAAATACCATTCCCGCCATCCTGACGGCGCCTCCTGGGAGGCGTGTTCGAGCCAAGACCTGCTTGGCTAGCTGCTGGAAGCTAGTCGCTAGCATCTCTTGCCAAAAGTCATTCAGAATACCCCATGTTTTCCAGCGAATCAATTGCGAAGAAGGACAATGACCGAAATCGTTTTCCACGTGCGCATCGTCGAACCACTCGATCTGCAACCGCGGGCTGATGCTGCGCGTTTCTTCTCAGCCCGCCGTGTTGGCGTGGATCAGCGATTGCTCTTCATTCCGTTGCGCCCCTTGCGTCCGTTGTTGTAAATCCCTTTCGGTTTTCCGCTCACCCGATCACCGGATCACAAGATCACCCGATTTTTCTCCGTGTCTCCGTGTCTCCGTGGTAGGTGTTATTGCGCGTCGTGGAAAATTACTCCCATCGTGAACCGCCGGCCTGAGCGGACACGGCTGACCCCATGGCGCATCTTCACCCGATACGTCCCGCGTGTGCCTTTCACCGGTCTGTGATGGACGGGAAAGATCACGCCCATTCCCTGCTCCAGAGGCACAACCTCCACCCGCGACTGCATGCGCGGCCGTTGTTCGCTGAGCGTGAACTCGCCGCCGGTAAATTCCTGCC
>DASUBD010000515.1:0-5172 GCA_035763445.1 Candidatus Angelobacter sp. | reverse complement strand
AACAATTCCCACACAACCAGAAGTATTCAACCGTTCCCCTCTTCCTGCGCGTTCTGGCGAAAAGCCGACCATCACGGAAGTACTGGAATGGTGCACGACAGAGCGGGTTGGCGCACTGTGATACCACGTCATCTCGCCCAGGGTTGGTCTGCCGGATAGTACATCTGTGGGCTAAAAGTGGACGTGACCTGAAAAAGCGACACTACAACACCCTCCAAGCATGAGTCTGCCTGATGAGCTCAATTTAGAGCGGTCCCAACAGCACCAAAATGCAATTGGAACTAAGCGGCGGCTATTTTAATCTGCTTGGGTCTTTCTGCCTTAGGCAGCTTTAATTCGAGTACTCCGTTTTTCAACTCTGCGTGACCCTTTTCAGCGCTGACTGGCGCCGGTAATTCGATCGCACGGTAAATTTGTTCGAACTTACGTTCGACGATCTTTCCTTCCTTGCTCTTTTTCTCTCCGGTGCTTTCGTGCTTGCCTTCGATAACCAAATGGGATCCGCTCACCTGGATATCGATGTCCCTAGCATCAAAGCCCGGTATCTTTACCTTCACGAGGCACTCGCCGTCCGAATCCTTCAACTCCACATTTACGGCCTTCAATAATTCACTTTCGGCCTTGAGCCAATCCTATCGATCATGTCCGTTGGTGAACCCGGAAGCCGCGAACAGCTCGTAAGCGCGTTTGGCAATGCGATCAGACCATTGCGATATTTCTTTTAGAAGTTCGTCGACGCCCATCTGATGAATCGACACATTAGTGTTGCGGGCAGTGGCTTCACTTTTCATCATGGTTCGCTCCCTTCCTCTCAGGTAATCAAGAGAGTCTTTCTCCCATCGTAATTCTGGGAGCGACGTGAAGCACATTTTTTCGATAAAGATTTGTAAATCTGCTCTGTTGTGTGACGGCAATCATAGAACCGCCAAAAGCAGAGGAGTGCAAACGCGACACCAAGAACATAGGTCGCGCCCAGTCGCCTGACCAGAGTTGGTCCGGAATGGAAGGCAGGAATTCAGAACGAAATGAGGCCTATGCGGCCGCTGGGTGACTGATGGCTCCTGCAACGCCAACCGCTTCTCGCACCATCTGACTCGCGTAGCCCCACTCGTTGTCGTACCAACTCATGATTTTGACCAGGTCGCCATCCACTACCTGGATCGTGCTCGCATCGACAATCGAGGCGTAGCTCTGCTGGATGATGTCGCACGACACAATCGGTTCTTCGGTTACCGCTACCACCTCGCGGTATCTCTCGCTGGAAGCCTCCTCCTGGAAGATCGTCTTGATTTCTTCCACCGAGGTGGCGCGACTGGTGACGAACACCATGTCCGCTAGTGAGCCGATAGGCACTGGTACCCGGATTGCCAGACCGTCAAATTTGTCTTTATATTGTGGCAACGCTCGCGTGGTCGCAATCGCCGCTCCCGTGGTTGCCGGCACCAGATTAGCCGCCGCGGCTCGTCCACGACGGAAATTGTGCTTTCCCGAATCGACGATTGCCTGAGTCGATGTGTAGGCATGGATCGTTGTCATAACAGCCTTGCGAACACCGATCCTTCTCCCCATGATCTCTACTACGGGAGTAATGCAATTGGTGGTGCAGCTCGCGCATGAAATCATCTGCTTGCCAGAGCTACTATTCACACCGTGAACCACTGTGGGTACATCCTCGCCCTTCGCCGGAGCAGAAAGAATAACGTAATCAGCCCCCGCATCGAGATGCTTTCGGAGATCTTCGGCTTTGCGGAACACGCCGGTGCACTCAAACACAAGCGCTACATTGAGCTCGCGCCACGGCAACTTGACCGGTTCCCTTTCGTTGAGCACTTTACAACTCCTCGTGCCAATTTGCAGCCGGCTGTCCTGTACGCCGAGCTCAGTTTCCCAGCGGCCATAAACCGAGTCGAATTTCAGCAGGTAAGCTAGATTATCCGCAGGGATCAGATCGTTGACCGCAACCACGTTCAGCGTCGGATGGTCTTTCAGGATCTTCAGCGTGGCACGTCCAATCCGCCCCAGTCCATTAATCGCCACATTCAACATTGTCGTTGTCCTCCTCTGTCTTGCGCCGCTTTGTCGGGCGCATCGGGTATCGCGAGCGGGCTATCCTTGCTTTACGCCAGTTACGGGTAAGGCCAGGCACATCACATATGCTGTGAGGCAACTGTGAAGGCGGCTGTTGCCATTCCGATGTAGACTAGTTTCTGAGGCCATCAGGACCCAAGCTCGTCCGCGTATTTTGCGCAAATGAAACGTTCGATCACCCGAACGTAAACAGTCGACACATGGATTACTCTTGGCCGACACCATGTTGAGAAAGGCGCCTCGTGCTGCCGCTTGCCATCTTGCGCGCAGTGTGGAGCCACAGCCTATGCGTGATAGGAGGAGCCAGAATCATGCGATACGATTTCTTGATCGAAACGTACGAGACTGAGCGTCTCAAGTTGATGAGCGTCTGGAGCGAATTCAAGGACGAAGATTTGCCGGTCCGGCCCTCCCGCAACGACCGCCGCGGGCGCAGCATTCACGAACACATGGTGCATCAATGTGTCAGCGAGAACGGGTGGTTCATCGGCATGCTGGGCATTGACGTAGGCGCGCCTCCGCTGCCGAACCCGGAGACTCGGCTCAATTTCATCCGGCGCTATGCCGAAGATAGCGAGAAACGCCTTGCTGCCCTGCAATCCAAAGACGAATCGTGGTGGGAGGGAGACACCAAGTTTTTCGACGTCGTTCGATCTCGGGCATGGGTCATGACGCGACGAATCGCCCATACCTCTCACCATCGCGGTCAGTTGATGGCGATGTTGCGCATGTTGGAGCGCGACCTGCACAGCAACTACGGCCCGACCGCCGACACCGGTGGCCTCATGCAGAATCACGCGCCGACGATTTACGCATATCCTGACATAGACACCCTGCTTAAGGGGGAAGCTACCGGAGGGAAAAAATCGCCGTTACCGGGGTCGGGAGGAAAGGCGGTAACAGAGAGGCCGCGTGAGTGAGCCGCAGCAGGTCGGACTAACAGAGGAACAGATACCAGCGTAGCTCCACGTAGGTGACCTGCGCCGATTCCTGAGCCGCCTGGAATCGCGGATGAGGCGAAAATCTGTCATAAGAGTGTTTCCCGCCGCGAGTGTCCATCCGCTCGGCAGCAACAGCATCACATCACCTCATGGCGACCGAATCACATACGAGCTTTATGCGACGCTGCATCGAGCTGGCGAAATTGGCGCGCGAAACCGGAGATTTTCCTGTTGGTGCGCTTATTGTGCGAGATTCTCGGATCATCAGCGAGGCCACCGAAGCAGTTCGGGCGAAGGTTGATGTCACTGCACATGCTGAGATCCTGGCGATACGCGAAGCCTGCGCGGCACTGAAATCCATGGATCTCAGCGACTGTATCCTCTATACAACCGCGGAACCTTGTTGGATGTGCTCTTATGCCGTCCGGCAGACGGGAATCCGGCAGCTAATCGTAGGAACCACGGTTCCATACGTCGGCGGAGTCAGCTCGAAATATCCTCTTCTGACCGACTCGGAAATTGGCTGCTGGCCACCAGCGCCAAGTGTCTCTTTGGGTGTTTTGGGAGAAGAATGCGAACGTTTAAGGCGCCCATCGGCTCTTTCAACATAATTCACCCCAGATTCTGCCCAGGAATCACCTTGATTGAAACACCTGCGACCTAGAAACCCGCCAATAAAATGTGATGCGAGCGAAAGAGTCCGCGACTTCTTCCAGATCGGCATTGACCGAAGGGTAGCTCTCGATTACGGCCGTACACGCGGCCGGTACGGATGGCTCATTGTGCCGCCCCAGAACGCCTCCGAAAATGAAGTTGGAGGCGCTTGGAGATAGCCTGATATAGATATACAGGACCGAAGTTCAAGCTGAGCTGGCGAGAAGGCGTCAACGTGACAGGGACGACCTCGCAGAGATTGCAAGAAGTGTTGAAGACTTTACCTGGTGGGCAGCAACGCCGCCGTGAGCAATCCAGGGCCGACTCCCGGCGGCTGTGGGTCGACTCGCAACCCATGAACAGATCGGCTCCCTGAGGGAACGCGGTAAAGCGCTGCCGATATTTAATGTTGTCTAGCGTATTGCGATTAATTTGACGAGGGGACACTTCCAATTATTTTCCAACTGCGCCCGTAAGTTCGAGCGTCAGCTCTTGTTGCAGTCTTCCAGGGCCTTGACCCACGCATGTGTAAAAGCTAGGCTAAAAGATCAGGTTAGGTTTGTAAATGTCTTTCATTCCCTCAGGAGCGTCCGCTGATTTTTTCCACCCCATCGCCACTCTAAAAACAGCAGCATTTCGGTTTTCTCGAGAAAACCGCCGTTTTGCTTCTCCCGAATGGCGCCTCCGAATCAATCCTTATTGGCTCGCAGTTCTGAGCCCACTCTTCGGTTTTGTCCTTCGCCTGGCTATTGACCCGTGGCTCGGCGATCAGATGCCCTACATCACATTTGTCGTGGCGGTCGCCCTCGTTGGCTTATTCGCAGGAGTCGGCCCAGCGCTGCTGTCCACCTGCCTGGGCGCTGTGATCGCTTACTGGTGCTTTGTTCCCCCGCGATATGAGTGGGGGTTCCACGGACTGAGTGATGCCGCTGGCTTTTTCTCCTATTTGGCAGCGGCTCTTGGCATAGTCTTGCTCACCGGCGCTCGCAAAAAAGCGTACGCCGAGGCAGAACGGCGCCTGCACAAGCAACTCGCGACAGAAAGCCGACTGCGCGACGCACAAACAATGTTCCAGCTCTTTATGGACAATCGGCCTGGGTTCAGTTATCTGCGCGAGCGTAATGGACGCTATGTCTATTTCAACCATGCCGCTTGTCAACTGTTAGGGATCGAAGGCGCGCAGACAGAACTGCCACAAATGGTTTCAGAACTGCAGCAGCAGGACGAGGAAGCTTTCAAGTCTGAAGCACCTCGTCAATTCATTAACAAGATCGCTTTGCCGGATGGCGAGCGTTACTGGCTCACCACCAAGTTCACCTTCGTCAACGAAGCGCAGCAAACATTTGTAGGCAGCGTTTCAACCGATATTACAGACCAGATACGAGCTGAAGAGATCGCCCTAGAAAAGGAGCGGCTGATCGCTGCTACTGAGATGCTGGCCACAGTGGCCCATGAAGTTAATAACCCACTCGCCGCCCTGACCAGTTCT
>DASUBD010000514.1:0-2812 GCA_035763445.1 Candidatus Angelobacter sp. | reverse complement strand
GGAGACAACTATGATTCCTACCAGCTTTGATTACGTTACTGCGAAGAACCTGGATGATGCGCTGTCTCTTTTAGCAAAACACAAAGACGACGCCAAGCTGCTGGCCGGTGGCCACAGCCTGCTGCCCGCCATGAAATTGCGGATCGCGCAGCCGAAGATACTGATTGACATCAGCCGCATCAAAGACCTCAACTACATTCGCGAAGAAGGCGGCCAGGTCCGCATTGGCGCCATGACCACGCACTTCCAGATTGAAACTTCTGATCTGCTACGGCGCGTCTGTCCGCTGTTGCCCGAGACTGCAACCAATCTGGGCGACATGCAAGTCCGCAACAAAGGCACCATGGGCGGCAGTATCGCTCACGCTGATCCGGCGGCGGACTGGCCTGCTGCGGTCATTGCCCTTGGCGCGGAGATGGTGGCTGTCGGTCCCAAAGGTGAACGCGTGATCAAGAGTGATGGTTTCTTTGTCGAGCTCTTTACGTCAGCCCTGCAGCCGGGGGAGATTCTGCGCGAGATCCGTTTCACTCCGCCTAAGGGAAAGTTCGGCCAGGCTTACATGAAGTTCCGCCACCCTGCATCGGGCTTTGCTGTGGTGGGAGTGGCTGTGAGCCTCACAGCGGAAGGATCAAAGTGCGGCGCATGCAGCGTCGGCGTAACCGGACTCTCGGGCAAGGCGTTTCGCGCTGGCGGTGTAGAACGCGCACTGAAAGGCGCAAGCCTGGACGGCAAAACGCTCTCCGCAGCCGCCGATCACATTGCGGATGGAGTTGACGCGAATTCAGATCTGTTTGCCAGCGGCGAATATCGCAAGCACCTGGGCCAGGTCTATGCGCGTCGTGCATTGGAGACAGCCGCCTCCCGCGCAAAGTAGGATCAACCACAAAGGCACAAAAGAAGCACTGATCGAAAAAGGTGATGGCCGACTGGAGGGCAGATAATGCAAAGTGGCCACGGGGTGCTCTGATCCGCTTTGCCAGGTATACTCAGCCGAGGCCAGATTGGGACCACGATCATTGTGAAGGATGCTGGGCCAAGTTCATGGAGGACGGCCCTCCTGATTCCCTAAAGGAAGGATACCTAACCGAAGACAATTATCGGTGGATCTGTCCAGAGTGCTTCCGCGATTTGAAGGACGAGATGGGATGGAAACTAGCCTGACAGCAATTTGAACTTCTTTGTGATCCTTCGTGTCCTTTGTGGTTAATAGGTTTTATGTCGCCAGAATTACCGGTTCCTGCGTTGCACAACGCTCTCGGATTTGCGCCACTGTTTGCGTTTTGAGCACTTCGCCATCCCGGAACACCGGTTCCAGCCGGTCGTCGGCATCTACTTCTCCCTTTGCGATTCGATGAGTAGACCATGCGCCATTTGAGTAGTGCAGCGCGAGCCTGCCTCGTTTCGACATTTTGTCATGTCCTTCCACCGGATCTTTGAACACCTCACGGTCTTTGCCGTTGACAGTCACATTTGAGGTCTTGAATGCAAATTTCTGAGTATCACGGTTAAGCTGCTGCAGAAGAGCCCCGCCCATGCCGAAAGTGATATTGTCGGCGGACCAGCCGGCCCGATTTATGGCCATGAGCATGTCCTGAATCGTCCAGAAATTCACTCCGTCGCCCTGAATCACTCGCACCTTCGGGTTCAGCACGCGATAGCCTTTGCTGTTCATCTCATAACCGAACTTATCACCCAAAATCTGTAACACCTTGAGAACTGTTTCTCTCGGAATACCGGAATCGGGCCTCACTACCAGTGTTCCTTCACGGGCAAGCACCTGGTCGCGCAGCAGTTCGCCCCAGATTTTTTCGGAAGCGTTGTAGACGTTATAAGAGTCGCTGACCACCGCGACGAGACCGCCAGGAAATTGCGTGAGCATGTTGCGGTAAGCCTCGGCTTCATGCTCGCGGCCCCATGATGTGATGGTGGAATGCTCCGCCGCCGGCACGCTGAAGCCTTCCATTTCCTGCGATCCGTAATATTGTTGCAGCACGCGAATGCCTGCTACAGTATCCGTTCCCTTGAAGTTGATGAGGTGCGCTGCGGCTCCAATGCCGGCGGTTTCTTCGCTGGAGACACCGCGGTAGCCAAAATCATGCAGTTTGAAATCAATCAATGATGGATCGCCAGATCGTTCCAGCGCGGAAAGGATCACGCGTCGAATCGCCCGTGAGAGCGTACCCACTGTAATGGGATACCAAACCTTCAGCAGCAGAGTTTCAAGATAGTTGGGCAGCCAGTAGCAGACTGGATCAGTGTTTTCAATGGTCATCAGCAGGTTGCTCACATCCACAACGCTGCCTTCCGCCACGGCCTTGATCATGACCGGCAGCTTGCCGCCGTGCCGGCGCACGATATGCATCCAGCCCTCGTAATGAAACATGCCCTGGCCAAGGTGCTGATCAACAAACCGCCGGGCTTCACTAACGTCCTCTTCCGTAACCACTACGCCGCTGAGATACCGCTCAAGGTAATATTGCAGCCCGAAGAACACCACCTGGCCAAACATACCGCCGCGTGATTCAAGGTAGCTGTAAACAAATTCCGTACCCGGCGGATATTGCTTCCAGTGAGTGAATTTATAACTATCAGTTGCGAGGACGAGGTTGCGTGACTCTGCACGGAGCATCGCCGCATGGTCTCATGCAACAAAGTGTGAGGGCAAGCGCGCGGCTCACACAGCACATGCAGTCGCCTGGCGTGGCAGGTCTCAGAAGTCCTTCTTGTAATGGACGTCTCCGCCGAATCCGCCGTTCTGGTCGCGTACTCCGCTCAACGACCATTTGGGGTTAAGCTGATACTGCATTTCAAC
>DASUBD010000513.1:0-5436 GCA_035763445.1 Candidatus Angelobacter sp. | reverse complement strand
TAAACGAGCAATAAAGACTTCAACCGTATTCGAATCGCGATCAAAGCTCTGGGAGTAAATGTGTTCGGTAAGCTCGCCCTGGGAAACAACCCTCTGTGCATGGTGCATGAGGTAGGAAAGCACACGAAACTCATGGCTTGTCAGTTTCACTTCGGCGCCTTCAAGCGTCACTTTGCCGGAACGTGGATCGAGCACAAGCTCACCACAGCGAAGCTCAGGGCTGATTTGTCCGCTGGAGCGCCGAATCAGCGCACGCAGCCGCGCCAGCAATTCTTCCATGCGAAAAGGCTTGGACATGTAGTCGTCAGCGCCGCCGTCAATTCCCTGCACCTTTTCATGCCAGCTGCCACGCGCCGTCAGCACCAGCACCGGCATTGCCTGCCCCGATTGGCGCCATTGACGCAACAAGGTCAATCCATCCACTTTGGGCAGTCCCAGGTCAAGAACCACAGCGTCATAGCGTTCGTCGTGTGCAAGGAGATCTGCGCGTTCCCCATCGGAAGCGTGATCCACCGCGTAGCCGGCACGGCGAAGCGAGTCACTGAGCTGCCGCGCCAGTGATGCCTCGTCTTCTACTACAAGCACGCGCACAATTTCTCCTCTGGGATCTGCGTAATCGCCGTCACTGATTCGTCGCGAGCCGGCGCGACGGACATGATTTCCTCCACCTTCAGGAGACCGGAAATCAGCTGAATGCAGGCTGAACAACCCGTTCAGGAGCCATTCAAGCACGGAGCTGTATCTTCGGCAACGTTGAAGATCAAACGGGAGGAAGACCAATGAAAGCAATCAGCGCAGCGACTGCACTCTTTCTTGTGTTGGGCCTTATCGCAATGGCACAACACCAACAGCACGGGGACGCACAACCGGCCTCGGACCATATGATGCCGCACCCTTCCCACGCCTCGGGAGTGCCAATCACTTACGCGGAACTGAAGCATACGGTGGCGGATTTGGAGCGCGCCCGGCAGGCCACGGCAAAGTACCAGGACGTGCATGTGGCTGAAGCGGACGGATACCAGCCGGTAGGGCCTGATGTTGGAGGAATGGGTGTGCACTTTGTCAAGACTCTTGAACCCAAGAGCTTCGACATCGATAAGCCCCCCATTTTGCTCTATGCCAAGGACCCCGGCGCGTCCGGCGGATACTCTCTGGCCGGCGTTAGCTATCTATGGAACGCCCCCGAAGGGCCGGACGGTCAACCGTTGAACCCACCATTTCCAAAATCGCTCGCACACTGGCACCGTCATGGAAACATCTGCGTGCTGCCTCACCTTGAGAACCCTCACGGGTTATCTGAGGAGCAGTGCCGTGCCCAGGGCGGCCAATTCGTCGCACAGAGTCAGTGGCTCGTCCACGTCTGGATATGGAGAGACAATCCTTCAGGCGTGTTCAGTCCCGAGAACCCAGCGTTGAAATAATGCGTTATGACTCATGGGGTGAAGCGCCGGTGCAAACGGCCTCCGGCGCTTTCATATTTCTCGATCTTCGGCAGAAGCGGCCAAATTGGGTTTCCGAGCTTACTTCCGCGCCGGAATGTCCTTTTCATCCAGCAGCGTAATGCTTTGGGCAGGCACCGTGCCCTCTCCGATGGGGAACATCACTCGCACATAGTTTCCCGCTTTTATGTCCGTGAGATGCGCCGGCTTGTTGTCTTTGGTAAGACGCGTATCCGCACCCACCTTCACAGTCATGTCCGGCCCGCCCGCCAGCGGCGAAAACGTAAGCAGATCTTTGACGAGGTTCTTGACTTTGCCGGTCTCCATGCGGTGCGTCAGCCGGCCATAAACCCGCGGGGTCTGCGCCACCGCTGATAGCGCCACCAGGGCCAACAGCACCGACGCAAGAATTGCTTTCATTGATCGCTCCTTGTACCTGGGAAAATTCGTCTAGTACTCCTGTGTGTGATCGGAAAAAGCAAGGGCTGCATTTAATTCAAGGCGCTCTGCCGCGCGAGTGTTGATGCCATCATCCCACCATTCTCGAATAGGTTGTATGCCTTTCTAAGAACCCAGAGTAGTCCAGCTCTCGATTTCTTACAACCTGCTGATTAAGCCTCCGCTTCCAATTTGTGTAAGAGAGAAAAACTCGCCGAGGTGACGAGATGCTTTGGACGATATTTGTAATTCTGCTTGTGCTCTGGCTGCTGGGTGTTGTGAGCAGCTATACCATGGGCGGATTCATCCACATACTGCTGGTTCTGGCGGTCATCGCCCTGATTTTCCAGCTCATCAGCGGACGGCGAACGGTAGTCTGAGAACCTGCCAAATACACCGATCCAACAACCCATACAGTGAAAGTGTGTACATACACGAATCGGAGGAGGACTTTATGGATAAAGACAGAATCAAAGGCAAGGCTGAAGATATTGCCGGTCGCATAAAACGGCAGACCGGCGAATGGACTGGGGATGAAAAGACCCAGGCTGAAGGGGCTGCCGATCAGCTCAAGGGGAAAGCCCGCAATGCAATGGGAAAAGTGAAGGACGCAGCCCGGGACGCCGCAGACGATATGCGCAAGAAAGATGACGAGCGGCGGGACGAGGATCTGAATCGGGATAAAGACGCAGCATAGAGCAATTGCACATCACTCCAGGGAAGGAAGAAGGCGCTTTTGATTGTGCCGGCTGAAATTGCTGGTACAAAAAAAGGGCGCCTTTTTTCTTGACGCCCTTTTCTTACCCAACTTCTCTTACGCAACTTCAACCAGGAGATTTCCGGCCTTATCGGCGTGGAAGGATAAACCCGGAGGAACCACGGTAGTTGCGCTGTATTCCGTGATAATCGCCGGACCACGATATCTCTTTCGCGCCGCCAGCGCTGCGCGAGGCAGGACCGCCGTCCGTACCTGTTTGCGACCAAACCACACGCGGGCTTCGCCTTCCCGCAGCTTTGCCGGAGGCTCTTCCACTTTCATCCCAGTCAGTTTTTCCGGTGACGCAATCTTGCCGCGCATGCGCAGTGTCACGATCTCTATCTCGCGTTCCGGACTGCTGTAGCCATAGCGCCGTTTATGCTCGGCATGGAAGTGGTCCAGCATGTCCTTCCCATAGTGCAGGTTAATTTCATAGCCCTGGCCGCGATAGCGCAGGTCAATGCTCGGCTCCCACACGACTCTTCCCTTCCACTCTTCTTTCTTCAGCTCAGCCGAAATTTGCCCCTGCAGCTCAGAGTAGATCTCCTGCAAGTGCTTGTGTGTCGCCTCAGCAGCGCGCAAAAGCACGGTCCGGGAATGGTCTTTGACCACGTCACTGATCAGGATACCCAGCGCAGATAACGCTCCGGGGTAAACCGGCACAATGACGCGTGGAATGCGAAGAGAATGCGCCAGTTCACAGGCATGCATGGCCCCTGCGCCTCCAAACGCCACCAGCGCAAACTGGCGAGGATCGTGACCGCGTGCAATCGACACCACGCGCAGGGCCTTTTCCATGTTGGCGTTGACCACGCGGACCACGCCCGCGGCAAACTCTTCAAGGCTCAGCCGGCTTCCCTGCTGCTTGAGCCAGCTCTGAACCAGCATGCGCGTGCGGGCAGGATCAAGCTGGAATTCGCCACCCAGAAACTGGTCGGCAGGAAGACGTCCTAATAGCAGGTTCGCATCAGTGACCGTTGGCAGCTCTCCCTTTCCGTAACAAATCGGGCCAGGATCTGCCCCGGCTGATTCCGGTCCAACACGCAAAGCGCCGCCGGCATCAAATCGCGCCACAGAGCCGCCGCCAGCGCCGACAGTGTGAATATCAAGCACAGGCACGCGCACCGGCAGACCGGCGACATCGGCCTCATTCGTGGTGGAAAGACGACCATCCACCAGAGCCACGTCCGTGGAGGTTCCACCCATATCAAACGTGATCAGGCGTGTGAACCCGCTGCGCGCTGCGGCGGCGGCTGCTCCCACCACTCCTCCCGCGGGGCCGGAAAGCACTGTACGCACCGGCTGCTGGGCCGCGGTGGCAAGGGCTGTGATTCCACCGCTTGATTGCATGACGAAAATCCTTGCTTTCCTGCCGTGACTCCGTTCCGCCAAACGCTGTTCCAGGTTTTTAAGGTAAGTTTCCATCACCGGCTGGAGATAAGCGTTGACAACCACTGTGCTGGCACGCTCATATTCGCGAAACTCAGGCAGGATTCGGTGAGAGAGAGAAACGGGAATGTTCACATCCGCCAGAGCTTCCGCCACCGCGCGTTCGTTCTGTGGATTGGCAAAAGAAAAAAGCAGAGAGACCGCAATTGCCTGCGGCCGGCTGGCCAGAAGTTCAATCTTCAAAGCATTCAACGCCGACTTTTCGGGTGCAGCAAGAATCTCTCCTGCGGCAGAAACACGCTCATGCACTCCAAAGCGCAGCTCTGGCAGCACCACAGGCGGGTCTTTCTCAAAAAAGAAATCGTAGAGTTTGGGCCGGTTCTGGCGTCCTATTTCAATCGAGTCCTCAAAGCCTTCGGTGGTGATGAATGCCACCCGTGCGCCTTTGCGCTGCAAGAGCGTGTTGGTGCCCACCGTGGTCCCATGCAGCACAGTCACTTCAGCGCCAGGCTTTGCAATCTTCTCTACAGCAGCAGCAATTGCCTGTGACGGATCGGCAGGAGTAGAGAAGACCTTCAGGATTCGCAGCTTGTTGCCTTCCAGCCAAAGGCAATCCGTGAACGTTCCACCACTGTCAATTGCTATGCGGAGTTGCTGGTTTGGAGTGCGGGGCATGGGGTATCAGGCAGAACGTGGATTGTAACATCCTGAGCGGCCCCCATTCGGTCCCGAACGAGTGCGGACTGTGTTGCGGATCACGCGCAAAACAGCGTAGCTGGCCTGCCCTAGAACCTGATTCCGATCCCGATGCTCGCCACGGGATAGAACTTCACGATTGAAGTGTCTTTATTGATCTTGTCCTGCTCCGCTTTAACCTGGGCCTGAAACGTGGGATCGGTGGCTGCGTTTACGCACGCCAAACCTGTAACGGCATCGCATGCCGTGCCTGCCAGACTCAGAGTGGTCTTCGGCGTTCCCTGAAACACCACACCAAAATCCTGCACGATGGTGAAGTGATGGCTATGCGGGATGGGATTGCCGAAGCCGAACATCACCATGGGAGCGGTTTTATTGACCGTGAGCAGCCCTGTACCGTGAATTGGATCAGCGGTGCTACTTTTGAAGCTTGCGCCGCCAAGGTCAAAATTCTGTCCGCCGGGAACGGCAGCTTTGGCATTGATCTGGTTGCCGTTGTACACCAGCACTCCGGGGCTGATGTGGAACCAGTCGCGCAGGGGCGTGATGTCGACAAGCGCTTCTACTGAACGGAAACGCAGGTTGCCGTCGTAATGAATGCCACTGTTGTTGAACCCATGGCTCACACTGAGGCCGTTGAACCCGCCGCGCACGTTAAAGAACGGCGTGATAGAAGCCCCAACGTCACCGCCGATCCCCAGCATGGACGCTTTGGCC
>DASUBD010000512.1:0-3390 GCA_035763445.1 Candidatus Angelobacter sp. | reverse complement strand
GGAGAAATTTTGGAGGTGTCGACAAGCGTGTTGTAGAACTTTGAGTCTGTATCGTCCACACACTGAATGGACGAAGTCAGCGGCATGTAAGGCATCTTCCAGCCAGGCTTCTCCTCAGGCGCGTAGCCAAAAGCTTTGCTGAGACGGAAGACACCGGCAGGAGCTTTGCCATCGCCTTCTTTTTTTACCGGATGATTTTTAGCGAATGATGCGCTGATTTTTACCAGCCCGGAGCCCCATCCCAGTCCTGTCTTGCCGACCATGACTGAAATTGGATCGCCAACGGCTTTCCATCGATTCCCGGGACTCTCGCGTTCGTAGCGCTGCAGCGTGCCGCTGGGAGCATTCCAGTCAGCAGTGGTGACCACTACCATTTCGGTGGAGTGTGAGAATGCCGGAAGCTCCTTCGCGTTTACGTTGGGGACGATCAGAAACAGGGGAATTAGCAGTAAAGAATAAAGGATTGTCTTCACCATGAGATCAGTCAAACGAATATCCAAAGTAGAAAAGCGGCAAGATTTGCACAGCCGAAGGGGGCTGTGCCACCCCATTTTGAGCAGTGTCAGCATAATTGGTGGAAGCTTACAGCACTGGTTGTACTCTAATTTCCTACTGCGCTGATTTTGCAACAATCCGGTGTCCACCTTAACGCGTTCTCGCTTCCGCTTCGGCGGCAGAGCCCGCGGGCTGTGGTTCGGCTGTGCCAGGCAGGCTGGCGAGATAGCCGATGATAAACGTGGCGCACGCGCCGATGGTGACGTACCAGGTCCAGGCGATGTGCGTCCAATGCCAGATGTAGACGTTCACCGCCAGCCCGCAAAGCATGCCCGTGATGGCGCCATTCTGGGATGCGCGTCTGGTGAGCAAGCCCAGCAGAAAAACGCCGAGCAATCCGCCGTAGGCCACGGAGGCGATGCTGAGACCTGTTTCCAAGACTGTGCGGCTCTGCCGTGAAAGCAGAGCCAGCCCGAACAGCACTACGCCCCAGATGATGGTGGCGGAGCGGGAAAATGCCAGGCGCGTGCGCTCTGGAGTGTCCGGCCGATAGCGCAGATAAAAATCGATCATGGTGGTGGACGAAAGGGAATTGAGGGCCGCGCTCAAGTTCGACATCGCTGCTGCCAGAATCGCGGCAATCAACAGGCCGGAGATTCCGCGCGGCATGTAGTCCACAATAAAGCTGGGGAAAACGCGATCCAGAGAACTGAATGCCGATGCCGGCGGATAGGCGCGATAGAAAACCCACAATCCGGCGCCGACCAGGAGGAAGAGTGTGAACTGGGCCAGGATCACGAGGCCGCTGGTGAGCAAAGCGGTTTGCGAATCGCGTTTATTGCGAGCGGCAAGCAAGCGCTGAACCATAAGCTGGTCAGTTCCGTGCGTGGCGGTGGTGAGGAACATCCCGCCGATGAGCCCTGCCCAAAATGTGTAAGTCTGGAAGAAACTGAAACCAAAATCAAAGACCTGCATTTTCCCGGCAGCAGCGGCGGCGTGATGGACTGCCGTCCAGCCTCCCGGGACCAGGTGCATCAGCGTGAACAGGCCCACAAGGGTTCCGCTAACATAAATGATCAACTGAACCACGTCAGTCCAGATCACCGCCGCCATGCCGCCCTCGAAGGTGTAGATCATCGTTAGAGCGAGAACAATGGCGATGGATCCTATCTGGCTCGTGCCGAGCGCGATGCCGACGACAATCGCCACGGCCCATACGCGGACGCCTTCCGCCGCGGCGCGGGTAATGAGGAAAACTGACGCTGTGATCCGGTGCAAGGCTTTTCCGAAACGTTTGTCGATCAGCTGATAAGCCGTGAACATTTCGCCTGTAAAGTAATGCGGGATAAAAATTATGCTGATCACAATGCGCCCGGCCAGATAGCCCAGCACCACCTGAAGGAAGCCGAAGTTTCCGCCATAAGCGAGCCCCGGCGTGCCGATGACGGTGAGAGTACTGGTTTCCGCGGCCACAATGGAGAGTGCAATGGCCCACCAGGGAATACTGCGGTCGGCCAGAAAGTAGTCGCGCAGTGACCTTTGGGACTTGCGGAACCTGAGCCCAAAGAATGTTATTCCGAGCAGGTAAACAACGATAATGATGGCGTCAAGAAGATGGAGTCGCATTGCGTAAGTTGTGTTTATTATTGGTGAGGAAGGCCACAAAGCAATACTAAATTTTGTGGCAGGATGTAGTACCCCTTATGGCACTTTACCTCGGCATTGATGCCGGAGGAACAAAAACCGACTGCGCCGTGAGCAATGGCGCGGAACTCCTGGGGCAGGCCAGCGGAGCAAGTTGCAAGCTGGCGCGGGTGGGCCGTGTGAAGGCGCATGAAAACCTGCAGTCCGTGGTCCAGCGCACCTGCGAAGGCGCACACGTGCGGGCCTCTGACGTACAGCATGTTTGCATCGGCATGGCGGGCGCGTCCTTGCCGGATGCCGTGATCTGGGCGCAGGAAACCATCCGTGAAATCATCCCTGAAGCAACTATTTACGTCGCGGGAGACCATGTCATCGCGCACCGCGCCGCGTTTGGTACTTCTCATGGCGTGTTGGTGATTTCCGGGACAGGGTCCATCGCTTTTGGCCGCAACCAGAAGGGTGAAACGGCGCGCGCCGGAGGCTGGGGGCCGGGAATCTCTGATGAAGGTTCGGCGTACTGGGTGGGACGCGAAGCGGTAATTGCCGGATTGCACGAGTATGACCGAGGCGCCAGCGATGGATTGCTCAACACCATTGCCCAGTGCTGGAAGATTGCTCCCGAGGAAGTGGTACGAGTGGCCAACGCTTCTGAACCGCGTTTTGCTGAACTCGCTGCTCCGGTGGCAGCCGCCGCGCAAAATGGCGACCTGGTTGCCCGGGAAATCATCCGGCGCGCAGGCATGTCTCTGGCGCAGCTTGCCAGCGCGGTGATTGGCCGTCTGTGGCCGGAAGGCGGAGTGGTTCCCGTGGCGCTTGCCGGAGGTGTGCTCCAGGGCTCCGCCATCGTCCGCCAGTCCTTCCGCGACAGCATGAGCGCTGAAAGGCCGGACGCCGCGGTCAGCTTTGCCTACGTGCGTCCTGTGCTGGGCGCGCTGGAGATTGCCGCGCAACGCAGCCGCCGCTAAAACGCCGCCATGAGTGACTCGCAGGAAAGTTCCGCAGCCAAGCCCGCCACCCAGAAAGTTACTCTGCCCGCCGATGCGGCACTGGAAAAGCTGATTCATGACCCTGATCCGCAAATCCTTATTGCCGTAGCCAGCGACGCGCGGTTCACAGAAGACCTTGCGCTGGCCATGCTGGAGCGTCGCGATCTTCCCGCGCAGGCGCTGGAGCAGGTGATGCGCAACAGCGCCGTCGCCAGGCTGCGCAAAGTCCGGCTGGCGGTGGTCACGCATCCGCACACGCCGCGCC
>DASUBD010000511.1:0-9964 GCA_035763445.1 Candidatus Angelobacter sp. | reverse complement strand
CTGGAGAATGGGAAATACGATCACATCATTGTGGATACAGCGCCCTTTGGTCATACGCTGCGGCTGTTTGAGCTTCCCTCACATTTTCAACGCTTCCTGGATTTTCTGAACGTTTCCTCCGGAAGAGATGCGTGGCTGGCCCAGAGGTTTGGAGGCCGCGTAAGCACGCCCGCAAAACCCTTTCTCGAGCGCTGGCAGGCTGCGGTGGAACAGGTGAAAGAGGCCTTCAGGTCACGCAATGCGGAAGTCCTGCTGGTCACCACGCCGGAAACGTTCTCATTGAATGAAGCGGCGCGGAGCGTATCTTCACTGCAGAAATCGGCGCCGGAGATGCATGTAGGCGGAATAGTGCTGAACCGCGCCATAGACGGAGACGGTCAATGCGGTTACTGCCGGCGACGTCTGAGGATGACCCGGAAAGCCATGCAGTGGCTGAACAGCCGGTTTCCTCACGTACGAATCATGCCAGCGCCTGATCCGGGCAATCCTCTTCTGGGAGCTGAACTGTTGCGCCGCTTCGGAGAAACGGTCTTCTCCGGGGCAAGCCACCGTCTGGCAGCAGCCGCACCAAAAAGCAAAGTGATCAAGACGCGGAGAACAACCTGGCCTTTGAGCAACAGCCCGCTATCATTCACAGTTGGCAAAGGCGGAGTAGGCAAAACGACGGTTACCGCCGCTTTAGCGTTTCACACGCGTGCAGCCGGCAAAAAAATGCCGGTGACGGTCTGCTCAACTGATCCGGCGCCATCTCTGGACGATGTTTTTGAGCAGGAAATCGGTCACAAGCCCATTAGCGTTCTGGGTGACCGGCTGCTGAAGGCAACGGAATTTGATTCAGTCACCGAATATCAGCAATGGGCGGCAGAGATCCGTCGGAAGCTGGAAGGCGAATTCAGCATGCAGTCAGGCGGCTTGCACCTGGACCTTACGTTTGAACGGCAGGTTTTCGCCGCGCTGATGGAGGTTGTTCCGCCGGGTGTGGATGAGGTCTTCGCGATCTTTCGCGTATTGGAACTGCTGGAGACGGAGGCGGGCAAGGTCTTCATCGATATGGCCCCAACAGGGCACGCGCTTGAGCTCCTGCGCATGCCGGAGAGAATACTGTTGTGGTCGCGCCTGTTGTTGAAAAGCCTCTCTGCGCACCGTACACTAGCTCTCGCGCAGGATGTGGCCGTGGAGTTGGCATCACTTGGCCAGCGCGTGCGCGGTCTGATCAAGCTCATGCAGGACCAGCAAAGCAGCCGTGTATGGGCAGTCATGCTGCCTGAGCCGGTACCCGACGCTCAAACGATGCGATTGCTGGCGGTCATTGAGCAAATCGGGATCGCGGTGGATTCGCTGTTTGTGAACCGCGTTTTGCTGGAACAGACGAGCTGTCCCCGCTGTTCGCGCCGCCGGAAATGGCAAATGGCCACATTGCAGCGGCTGCGGCAGAGATACGCAAAGCATCGAACATATCTGGTTCCCGAATTTCCGGGAGAAATTGCCGGAGTGACAGCGCTCGAGAAATTTACCGGTCCAATATGGCAAATCGTGGAGTAGCGGCGGCCAAAAACGCGCTTTACCTGTATGGCGTCTCCAGCGCTACGCAGGATGAGGTAGGTTCGTTGAAAAACCCGGGCGTAGATGGCGTTCATGCAGTTACTGCCATGCCTTGTGGCGAATTTCTCTGCTGGGTATCTCCTGTTGACCAGGTCGCATTCAAGCGTGACCTGGAAGCGAACATGGAGAATCTTGAATGGCTGGCAATCCATGGCGTGCGTCACCAGCAGGTTGTGGCGGAGATCGCCCAGACGGAGACCATTGTTCCCGCGCGATTTGGGACGTTATTTTCAAATGAGAGCGCGCTTCTCAAAGATGTGGAGACGCGCAGCTCTGCCTTAAAAAGGCTTTTTTCCCGCATTGCCGACTCAGACGAGTGGGGCGTGAAAGTCATGGCGGAGCAGCAGCCACCAGTGCCGGTTGGTGCAAAGCCGGCAAGCTCGGGACGCGACTACCTGCAGCAGAAAGCTGCGCGCATGAAGAAGAAACCTGAGCACAGCGATGCCGAGTTGAGTGAGTTCTTAGCTGCGCTCGAGAAGGTGGCAACCGACTCTGCGCCGAGCGGAAAGGTCAGCGGAGCCCAGCCGGGATTGTTATGGCAGGCCACGTTCCTGGTGGCGCGTTCGCGCCGAAGGAAGTGGGAAGGCGTTTTGCAGGAATTCGTGCAGAGATGGCAGGGAAAACGACGGATTGAAGTGACCGGTCCCTGGCCACCCTATTCATTTGTCTCCGATGCCAGCTGATTTTGAGCCAATTACGTTGACGGGAAGCGCGGAAGAAGACGTTTCTCTGCTGGATATCATCGACCATGTTTTGAACGCTGGGGTGGTGATACACGGCTCGCTGGTGATTTCAGTTGCGGGCGTCGACCTGGTGTACGTGGGACTCAATGTTGTATTGACGTCAGTGGAGACTGCGCTGCGCAGTCTTAAAGCAGAAGGATGGTCTGAAGCCCGGAGCAGCAAGTGAGCCGCATTATTGTTTACTGCGGTTTTCTGCATGATGAAAAACTTAAGCTTCCGGGGCGCGGCGTGGGTGGTTCCGCAGTGAATGTGCTGGCGCAGGAACGGTTGCGCCTGCTCTGGTCAGAAGTTGCGTGGCCGTTTGAGCCGGCTGGTTTACAGCAGAAAGCTGTGGAATTCCATCAAGTGATCCAGCATGTCTTTCAGCAGGCGGCGGTGGTGCCCTTTCGTTTGCTATCGATCTTTGAAGATGTTGCAGCGCTTGAAAAGTTTGCAGCTGCGAACGTTGCCGCTTTCACGGCGGACCTGGAGCGTTTGCGAAATTACGTTCAGATGGAATCAGTCGTGTATGTGATTCAGCAGAGGGCGCCGGAGCAGGAGAAGTCGGGCAAGGGTTACCTGGAGCGCAAAGCGGAGGTCTTTCGGCTTTCTGTGGATCATGCAGCCAGCATCAAGGCTGCGGTGCAGCCGATGAGCGATGACATCCAGGTGCGTGAAGGGAAGAGCGGTACTCGGATTTTTGCGCTGGTTCGGAGAGGAGAAGAAGCGCGGTTCCGCGAAGTGGTTGAAGCTGTGCCGCTGCCTGAGTCTGTCTCACGACGCGTGAGTGGACCATGGCCGGCAGCGGAATTTCTAAGTTCAGCAGTAAAGAAGCCGCATAGTGCCGAACAGCCATGACGGAACTGAGAAAGATAACGCCAGAAGAAATTGCCGCAGCCGTTTCTGATCTGAATCGCGAATTGAAGGTGCTAGGCGCAGGTGGAATTGAGCGGATTGAGTGCTCCCCTGATGCGGTTGAGCAAGGGTTGGCACGGCTGGTGCTGAGCCTGGTGGAGCTTCTGCGCCGCCTTATGGAGCGGCAGGCCATCAGGAGGATGGAAGGCGGTACGCTGGAGGACGCAAAGGTCGAGGAGTTAGGGCAGGCGCTGATGAAGCTGGAAGCCAAGGTTCATGAAATCGCAGGTGCGTTTGGCCTGCGTCCGGAAGACCTGAATTTAGAGCTTGGGCCGTTGGGGAACCTGCTGGACGAATAGCCTTCGATTTAAGGGGATTTCAGGATTGGCAGCCAACCTTGCCAGCAGCAACTTGCATCGGAGGTATAAGGTCTTTTGCGCCTTCAGGCATCAGATTTCGGGAGGGCTGCAATTGATTGAAGCAGCGAGGGTTGACAGGTTACACCGGGCTAAATAAGATGCGTGACAGTAGATCGCGCGCGGATTCTCCACACTCCCTGCGGTCTTTTCCAGACTATTCATGCAACGAATGCCGAACGTTTCCGGAACAACTAATTTGCTCGACATTCTTGACAGAGTGCTCGACAAAGGCCTTGTCATTGCGGGAGACATTCGTATATCGCTGGCGAACGTGGAACTGCTCACAATCAGGATTCGCCTGCTGGTCTGTAGCGTCGACAAAGCGGAAGCTATCGGTTTGAACTGGTGGAAATTTGATCCTAACCTCACCGCTTCGTTATCGCCGCCTGTCCGGCGGACGCAGTTACCGGCTCCAGGGCCTGCGGAGCAGGCCAGAGTACAGCGAGTGCCAGGCGCGGCGCGTAAACGAAAAAAGTGAGTTTGTGAAGGAGGCCTTCGATGGCCGTTGAGCGTGTATCCGGCGGATCGAGTCTGATTGATGTTCTCGACCGCGTCCTGGATAAAGGAATCGTTATCGATGCCTGGGTAAGGATTTCTCTAGTAGGCATCGACCTGATTACGGTCGAGGCGCGCGTCGTGGTGGCCTCGATCGATACTTATCTCAAATATGCCGATGCGGTCGGGCTTACGGGACTGGTGTCTCGTCCGACTCTGGCTGAGGGCGCGGCAGAAGAGGAACTGGTGGAAGTCCCGCCGCGTCCCCCTCGCCGGCGCCGGTAAGGAAGATACTTGGGGGGACGGTTGGCCACGGCGGAAATGCGATTTCAATCTGAACGCCTGCAAGGGCGGCGTGCGTCGCAGCATCGTCGTCCCGCAATTCTGCGGCTCCTGGAGGCTGAACGTTCAGAAGAAATCTTCCCCCTGCTTCTGGAAGAAATCATCGCACTCGGTTATTCGCGTGCCATGGTTCTGGACGTCAACTTTGATTCCGGTGACGTCACGCCCGCCGCTGCCCTTAAATGGCCGCGCCAGCAGATGGACCGCTTCACCACTGCTCTTTGGATGTCAGATCATCCTCTGGCCGGCGTGCTTAACACCGCGCGTCCGGGCGTTCTG
This sequence comes from Candidatus Angelobacter sp., assembly GCA_035763445.1. Taxonomy (GTDB): domain Bacteria; phylum Acidobacteriota; class Terriglobia; order Terriglobales; family Acidobacteriaceae; genus Angelobacter. The sequence goes on along the minus strand of DASUBD010000511.1, from coordinate 5,250 downwards.
ACCCGGAGCAGCGTTCACCCCAAACCCATCTACATACACCCCATCCTCTATTCCAACCGTAACCTGTGTTGGGAAGCTGATCGCGTGCGCACTGCAAGCTGTCTTGCCGTGCAGAACTTCCGGCGCGAAAAGCGCATTCGGCTTGAAGACCAGGTCTGCTCCACTTGTGAGATGCGCGCTTACAGTGCGGTCGTGGTTGTGGAACTGGGCAAGCACAACTCTGAATCTGCTTTGGCCGAGCTCGCCGATCTAATCGAGCTCGGCAATCGCTATCTTTCGCGTCTCTTCAAGGTTGAACATTATTACAACCGCATGCGCGACATGGAGATCACCATTGCCCAGATGGGCACGGTCATGCAGAGCATGGCCGATCCGGTGATCCTTACAGACACGCAGCATCGCGTCATCATGCAGAACCGCGCTGCGGAACGCTTCTTCAAGGTTCCTGATGAAATGACCGAAGGTCTCGTCCGCGCCGTCGAACTCAACAATCTGCTCTTTTCGGCTGCGCTCTCCTCCATGCTGGTCTCTGGCAGTGATTCACACCGGGATCTCACGCTGGTGGATGCCATTGAAGGCGAAGAGATGCTGTTTGAGGCCGTTTCCGCCCCCACTTACGGCCCCGACGGGATCCAGATAGGGACCGTCACCGTGATGCGCGACGTCACTGACCTGCGCCGTGCAGACCAGGAACTTCGCCTGAACTATGACAAGCTGCGCGAAGCCGAAGAAGTGGTTCGCCAGGATCGTGATCGTCTCAACCTGATTATTGAAAATGTTGGCGACCCCATTGTTGTCTGTGACAGCCAGGCCAAGATCGTGCTCGTCGACCCTCTGGCCCAGGAACTTTTCGGGACATCGCTTGACAGCGCCCGCGATTCCGTTCAGAACCGCAATCAGATACAATTCGGCACCTACATTGACGCGTTTACGTATTCCTTTGCCGAACGCGAGACTGCACCGCTGCGCCTCTACAATCCCGCGCTGAGGCAGGAAATTGAATACGATGCACGTTCCGGAAAAATCTTTGATGAACGCGGCCAGGTTTCCTATACCGTAACCGTTCTTCGCGACCTTACCGCTCTGCGCAAAGTTGAGCAGCTCAGGGTGGAGCGGCGCATGCTGGAGATTGAAAAGTTTGCTGCCACCGGCCGCCTGGCCGCAACCATCGCCCATGAGGTCAACAACCCCATGGAAGCCATCAAGAATGCTATCTACCTGCTGGCGGGCGCCGTTCCGGAAAATGCCATGCCGGTGTACAACATTCTGAAGTCTGAAACTGAGCGCGTGGCCCGCATCGTGCGCCAGATGCTCGGGCTCTACCGCAACACCGAGCAGGTCAAGCCGGTTAACGTAAATACTATTGTGGAAGATACGCTCCTGCTGTTGAACCGGCAGTTGCAGCGCGCTAATGTTGAAGTCATTACGGACCTGCGTCCCTTGCCGGACGCAGTGATTGCCGCCGACCAGATCCGGCAGGTACTCTCCAATCTGGTCATCAACGCCAAAGATGCCATGCCCCAGGGCGGCAGGTTGCGTATCCGCAGCCGCCACATCCCTGGCAAAGATGATCTTCACGGTTGGGTGCGGATTCTCATCGCTGATACCGGCACCGGCATCTCAAGAGAAATGATCCGCACGATATTTGAGCCCTTTGTCACTACAAAAGGCGAGAAGGGCACCGGCCTGGGCCTGTGGATTGTGAAGGGCATCATCCAAAACCACGCCGGCAAACTTTCAGTTCGCAGCAGCCAGGGAAATGGCACTGTATTCAAAATAGATTTGCCGGTTGTTAAGTTGTAAGAGCAGCCATGAGCGATCCCGGCACATACCGGATTCTGGTAGTCGATGATGAAGCCTCTGTGCTGATCACTTATCAGCTTATTCTGGAGCAGCAGGGCTATCAGGTATCGGCCTGCGCCACGTCGGTGGATGCTATTCGTGCTCTTCGTCATCAGGACTTTGATCTGGTGTTGTGCGACTATTCGCTGGAGGAGCAGCATACGGGTTTTGAAGTAATCGCTGAGGCAAGAAACCGCCGCCCGGACATTCCGGCGGCCCTGCTCACCGGTTACGCAACCAAAGAAACGGCGGACGAGGCGTCCGGCCAGCACATCGGCATCATGTTCAAGCCGATTGAGATCGAAGAATTTCTGGCAACTACCTCGAAAATGTTGAGGAGAGACCATGAGCCCGTCTAAGAAAGCGGCGAAAAAAACACCTGTCGTACGCAAAGCGGCGTCAAAAAGTGAACCTGTCGCGGCAGTCCTCGAACGCGGCCCCCGGCCAGTTCCGGCCAAGGCGGAGCCCGTTTCCTCGTCGCAGCAGGAGGGCCTTTATGTTTATGGCGTGATCGAGTCGCGCGCCGGCGTGAACTTCGGCAAGAGCAGCATCGGTGGCGTGAGTGAGGATGTTTCCACCGTTCATTATGGCGACATAGCAGCGGTCGTCAGCAGCACACCGGTCTTCATCTATGATCCTACGCGCGATAATGCCCTGGCCCACGAGCACGTGATTGAAACCGTGATGAAGAATTACACCATTGTGCCCATGGCCTTTGGCACCGTTTTCCGCACCAGCGAGGACATCAAGGAAGTTCTCAAAAGTATTTATCCCTCGCTCAAAGATGTTCTCCGGCAGATGACCGGCAAGCTCGAATTTGGCCTCAAGGTTACCTGGGATCGCGACCGCATTATTGAGGAACTCAAGCGCGAGCACGATGAAATTCACCGCTTCCACCAGGAGCTTACCCGCAAGCACCTGCAGTCCACCTACTTTGCTCGCATGCAACTCGGCCGCATGATTGACAAGGCGCTGGCGGAACTGGCCGCCAACTACGTGCGCGATATCTATGATGGACTCCGCGGAGTCTGCGTCGCGTCCCGTGACAACAAACCAATCGGCGACAAGATGATCATGAACGCCGCGTTCCTCATTCAGAAAGAGCGCGAAGCCGAGTTTGACGCTGCCGTAAATCGCATCGCCCAGAAGTTTGGTGATCGCCTGAATTTCAAGTACACCGGCCCCTGGCCGCCTTACAACTTCGTCAACATCCGCCTCAAGCTGGAGCGTGGGACAGCCGGGTAGAGTTCAATTTTCTTCGGCAATCTTGGCAATTCTGGCAATTCGCGTCGATTTTCGAGAAAACAACAATGTTCCTGATTGACGATCTCCTTCTCGCCCCCTTCAAGGGATTCAACTTCATCATGAATACCCTGCGCAAGGTAGCCGAGGAGCAATGGACTGACGACGCGCCGCTCAAGGAGCAACTCCTTGAACTCCAGGTCCAGCTTGAAGACGGCTCTCTCACGGAAGAACAGTACCTTGAAGCGGAAGCCGCCATCCTGCGTGAAATCCGCGAAGTCCAGCGCCGCAAGATCGAACTCGCCGGCGGCGACCCGGATGCCATGGCCGGCGGGCTGAGTGGCTCGGTTGGCGAAGGCTCCTCGGCTTCCATCACCTGGAACCCTGAAGACTCCGAGAAATAAAGCTCAACAATCACCTCTCAGCCATGTTGTCCAGCCTTCTCGTGATTACCTTGGTTAACGACCTTCAGAGTCTGACAAAGAACCGCACACCCATGATAAAGATTGCCTAAGCATTTCCTGTTGCCGCTTCTTGTCTCATTCCTCTCCCCGGTCTGTGTCGAACGGTTCGGAATGAATCGGCCACTCGGGGTGAATCTTTCATGGGTCAAGTTCGGTTCCTGCTCGCAATCGCCGCTCTCAGTCTGCTCAATGCCTGTACCGCTCCCAGCCATGTAGCTGTTGGCATGAATTCAGCCACAGCCAACGTAAGCTCTGAAAAGGCTCCGGATGCTGCATTCCATGCTGTCGCGGATACGGCCTCTGCGGCCAACACCCAAAAACTCATCGCGCTCACATTCGACGACGGCCCGCGCCCGTATGTCTTGTTCGGCGCCAAAGGCCAGCATCCCACACCCGGTCTGCTCGACATCCTGGGCCAGAACGGCGTGAAAGCCACCTTCTTTGTTGTCGGTTGGCGGCTGACACCCAAAACATGGGGCGAGCCGCGCCATGAGGACAACATCGGCATCACCTGCCTTGACGCAGCGGAGCAGGTCATCCGCCGCGGCCACGAACTGGAAGACCACACCTATAGCCATGTGGAATTGCGAAGCGCGGAGAGGAAAAACGGCGAGCAGTGGGTTATGCACGACGTCGACCGCGGAGCCCAGGCCATCAAAGCCGTTACCGGCTCGCAGCCCCGCTATGTCCGCCCGCCTGACTGGATCATCACCAGCGACGCCCGTCGCGACCTCGAGCACGAGGGCTATCGCGTGCTGACCATTTCTTCTGAAAATCCCATGGCCCTGCGTGACGTGAACTCGCTCGACTATCTCTGTGCCGGCAAGGCTGTTGGCTGTCCCCGGCCATCACTCGTCGATGGGGTGCTGAAGCAGATCGATCAGCGCGAAAAGAAGGGAACTTACACCCACATTCTTGCCTTCCATGAACTCTCCACAACCGCGGCCGCCATGCCACGCCTCATCAGCGATCTCAAGGCGCGCGGCTACCGCTTTGTCACTCTCACGGAATACATGAACCTGGTTGCGACGAAGCCCGGGCCAGTGTTGAAGCAACAGGCGGCTTTATCTGGGCAACAGAGTCGCGCTCGGGTAAGCGGGCATGAACATTTCCGTACAAAAGGGCGGCGTTCAGCCGCCCTGTAAGCATTCGCCAAATTGCTCCAGAAGGCCTTGTCTCCTGAAGGCGGAAATTAGTGCTGGTTTCCCGAGCGATCGTCGTTGCCCGGGATCTGACCACGCAGTTCTCCTGTGGGTGCTTCCGTAGTATGGACCACAACATATGTGGCGCCTGCATCAAGCGCGCGCACAACGTCATCAAAATCGCCCGGTGGAATATTCTGAGTTCCAGCTGGCGGTGGCGGAAATTGGTTGCCAAAGGGCACGTACACCACGTCGGTCGCGTGCAGCGTTCCTGTCACAGTTCCTTCACGGGTACCTGGGCACAAAGGCGCAGGAGCCGCTGTGGGTGGAGTGTTCCCGGCATTAGTGCACAAAAACAGCACAATGCCTCCGTTGCTGCCGGGACGGCTGAAATGAATATGCGATTGGATGATATCGCCTTCAAGGTTGCTGTAGTTCAGTTCGTATTGAATGGTCTTGTCGGCGCGGTCTACCTTGGCCCGGAAGGTCGCCGTACCATGGCTGGATTGAGATGATACTACCTGATAACCATCGCAACGGGCATGAATGGTTTGCGCGAC
>DASUBD010000510.1:0-11658 GCA_035763445.1 Candidatus Angelobacter sp. | reverse complement strand
GCCTTAATGCGCTACAGTGACGCGGTTGAAGACAAACCGCGAGATGCTGCCATTCATGTGCGCATGGGCCGGGCATTGGAAAAGTTGGGCCGAGCGCCTGAAGCAATACACGAGTACAAGGCCGCGCAGGAATTCGCAGGGTCGGAAAAGTGGTTAGAGGAAGCTAAGGCAGCCCTGGATCGTCTTCAGCAGCATCCACGCCCATAAGTCTGGAGAGCAAAATCCTGCCCCGAAATCCTGAGCGAAACGCAGCGGAGCCGAGTTTCATTTTGGAGCGGAACAGGATGAAGGCGAGTAGGGATCCCTCACTTCGTTCAGGATTTCAGAAAAAGCTATATGGTGCCGAGAGGGGGACTCGAACCCCCACAGACCTTTCGGTCCTGCGGATTTTAAGTCCGCTGCGTCTGCCAATTCCGCCATCCCGGCCTGAATTCATTTTACATGGCGGATTGACCAGTTCTAACCAGCGGAGGACACAGAGGAAGCTTTGAGACTTATCGCAAAGGACGGAACGGACACAAAGAGTTTGTCAGGGTTGATTCACAGGCCGCAAGCACGACTCCTTCTATCTGCATCGTGTTCGGTTGCGGAAGCGAGCCTGTGCAATTCACTTTCAGGAACACTAAAACCCGCGAAGCCACAACCCAGACAGAGCAGCAGCTTCGGGAAGACCAAGACACCAGCCTTATTCAAACCTGCACGGCCGGGGAAGTGAATGTAAACTTCCGCGTTGACTTCATTGTGGTTGGCTGATCCACATTTTTTACAAACCATACAACACCTCTACCGCTGGTTCCAGTTTCGACAGTATATAAGAACAAAGCTGTGATACGAATCACGGCTGCCTGACTGCCCCTCGTGCTCTGGTCAGCTACTCCGACTTACCTAAAAAATTTCTAAGGATACGTGAAGACGCTCTCAGAGCTACTGTGTGTTGCGGATTCAAAGTGTCAACCAGTTTCGTACAGAACAGAGACAAAGAAATTCCGGAGGAACTTGATTGCCGGAGAGCTGCTGGGTTGCCGAGTCAAGCTGAGACATAATCACAGACGAGCACGGTTAAATCATCATCCTGCTTCGCCGACCATTTGGCGACGGATGAAATGATGGAATCGGCGGCGGCCGAGGGCGATAAAGAAGCAGTCATCTTCAATGTGTGACGGAGAGAGTCCTGACCGAACATATCTCCGGAAGCGTTGGAAGCCTCCACAATTCCATCAGTATAAAGAAGGAGCCGATCACCCGGTTCAAGGCGATGCGTGGCATTTGAATAGGAAGCGAAATCAAACGCGGCCAGCATCAAGCCATTTTCTTCGACTTCCATGACGTTGCCGTTCCTCAACAGAAGCATGGGCGGGTGGCCTGCCGCTGAATAGCGCAGCTCGCGTGATTGCGAATCCAAGTGAACGTAGGCTGCGGTGACGAACTGCTGCTGAGTATTTCCCAACAGGGCCGAGTTCATGCCTGCCAGCAAACGTGCGGGATCACTTGCAACCGCGCGCTGCGAAGCCGCCGCAAGCTTGACCATGGAAGCGATAAGGGCAGCGGGAACGCCGTGTCCAGATACGTCCGCTATCAGGAGACCAGCCTGATGTTCATCTGCGAGCACGAAATCATAAAAATCACCTGCCACGGAGGTCATGGGCACGTAGCGGACCACGACCTGGAACTTTGCCGAGCCGGTGAACTCTGCCGGCAAAATCGATCTCTGGATGCGCCGGGCCACTTCAAGTTCGTTTTGAATTTCGGCCAGCTGTTGATCGCGGCGCAAAGTCCGGCGGGCAGCCACGTAACCGAGTGACGCCAGGAAGGCGGCGAAGCCGAAGGGCTCAAGTCGCGGAGCCGAGATGGACAGCACGCCGGCCAGGTTTACCCACAAAGCCAAAAGAAAAAAGGGAAGCAGGCCCCAGCGAATCACAGCGAAATCTGCGGCGGGAAAATTCTCATTCCCGGCACTGTTGGCTTGCATGGATCGCACGAGGAGAAAAACCAGGCCAGTGATCACGACAACGTTGTTGATCAGGTGAAGCAAATCGGAATCATGGAAACTGAATACAACCACGGCCAGTGCGCCGCCGATGCCCGCCGCCGCGTATCCGACAATCCGCTCCAGGCGCCCGGGCAGCCCCAGGGAGGTGAAGAACAGGAAAGCGGGAATCAGCATGAGGTAATCAATCCCCGAGCGCAGCTGCGAATAGAAGGCTGAACCATCCATCATGACGGCCAGGAGTCTTGACTGGATCCACAAACGGAGCCCGTACAAAGCGGCGAAGAGAGCGAAGTAAATCAGCAGAGAGTCCCACGCGCGGCGAAGCGCAGCATAAGCAGCGGACATGAGACCAATGGAGACGAAAGCTCCGCCGAGGAAAAGATAAGGAGCGTCACGGTAGAACGTATTCAGCACGTCTCCGGCGGTCATCTGCGGAGTGTTGGCAAACATGTGGAGATAGTAAATTACGAGGCGATCGAGAGGTCATGCGCGTCCAACGCGGCTGGATTGACATGTGCCAAACATGAAAGTATGTTTATAGCATGGCAAAGATGATTCAGCTTCGCAATGTTCCGGATGCTTTGCATCGCATCCTGAAGGCCCGGGCAGCCATGGCCGGGATGTCCTTGTCTGATTATCTGCTGGCAGAAATCAAAGAAATCGCGGAGCGGCCAACCCTAGGGGAGTTGCGGGAGCGTCTGCACAAGCGCAAGCCGGTTGCGGCCCAGCTCGATACGGCGCGCATGGTGCGAGAAGAGCGGGAAGTGCGGTGATCGTTCTCGATGCGTCGGCGGCGGTGGATTGGCTTCTTCAGACACCTGCGGGACAACGCATTGAAAAGCGCATCTATTCACGGAATGAATCCCTGCATGCTCCTCACCTCCTGGATCTTGAGGTAACGCAGGTCCTGCGGCGCATGGCGCGGGAAGGAACGGTTCCGGCACGCCGCGCGGAGAAGGCCGTGCTCGATCTGCAGGACCTCCGGATTACACGCTACCCCCACTTTGTGCTGCTGATGGAGATTTGGCAACACCGCCATAATCTCTCCGCTTACGACGCAGCCTACATCGTACTTGCGGAAAAGCTCGGCGCTTCTTTGCTCACGCGTGACGGCCGGCTCGCTGGCGCTGCAGGCAATGCAGCAATTGTTGAGGTGTTTTAGGCTGAGTGTCACTGCAGAGCAGGGATAAGGTGTGAGTGCTTTGAGAAAGCCGGATCCAGTTGAACAAGCTCTTGACCGGCTGGCTGCGCTTAAGAATGAGGCAGACGGCCCGGCCGTGTCTGCTGAACTCAAGGCATTTCTCAAGAACCGGTCCAATCTTGTGGTGGCCAAAGCCGCCAAGGTTGCTTCGCACTTCCGCGCAAGGAATCTGGTTCCTGAACTGGTGGCGGCGTTTCATCGGCTGATGCAAAACCCAGCCAAACTGGACAAAGGCTGCGCGGCCACAACAGAAATCGTGAACGCTCTATATGCGTTGGACTATGTGGAGCCGGAGATTTACCTGCAGGGCATTCACCATGTGCAGATGGAAGGATCGTTTGGTCCGCCGGTGGATGCAGCAGCCAAGCTCCGGGCAATCAGCGCTCTGGCGCTGGCGCGCACAGCACATCCCGCCGCGATGGACGAGGTTGTTTCACTGCTGGTGGATGAGTGGCCAGATGCGAGGGTTGGCGCGGTTCGTGCCCTGGCGGTGAACGGTGGTCCGGCAGGCGCTCTCCTGCTCAAACTGAAATTATTAACCGGCGATAGCGAGCCTGATGTCCTGACAGAATGCTTTTCCGGGCTGCTTGCCGCCGCGCCGGAGAGGTCCCTGCGTCTAATTGCAGGTTTCGTCGATTCGGAAGACCTGGCCGTTGCCGAAGCGGCCCTGCTGGCGCTGGGATCATCGCGGTTGCGGGAAGCTTTCGAGGTGCTCAAAGCTCGTTGGGAAACGGCTGCCGGCCCGCTGCGCAAGACCGTGCTCCTGGCTATCGGCATGGTGCGGTCTGATGAGACAATTGAATTCCTACTTGCCTTGCTGGCGGAGTGCAGCCCTGCGACGGCGAAGGACGTTCTTGCGGCGCTGGCGCTGTTTCGCGATAACGAAAAGGTACGGAGCAGGGTAGAGAGCGTGGTTGCACGCCGGAAGGAGAAGAGCGTGAGCGAGGGTTTTGATCAAGAATTCTAGGGATTTCGTCTCTGGGGAACTCGGTGAAAGTGTGGCGTTTCCACTGGCTGCATCCTGCCGCCAAATCAGGCCACCAATGGGCGCAGCCAGACTAAAGCGAAAACGGATACAGGACTCGTCAAAAACCAAAACAGGAAGTCGGCGGTAGGCCCCATGGTGATAATTAGGTTGCTAGTTATGCGCATTCGTCGGGCGCCTTCTCGTATATTTGCCATATGTGCAGAAGAATGACAATCATGGTGTTGCGCCAGAGGGCCAGTGTCCCTTGGCCGCCTTCTTGTGGCGCTGGGCGGTGAGCGGAAAGGGTGACCCGCACCTTTCTAACCGTCAAATTGGAAAAGTCGCCTTTCGCGGCTACGTATTTGCATCCTAACAAACCGGTGAGCAAAAGGAGCGCTCTCCCTGGGTTAGCCTGGACTGCTACTCAGCCGTAAGAAATACGTCATAAGCTGAGCGGCCGGCACTATCTTGACCCGCAAGGCCATAATTAATATTGGCCTTGTACCGGAAGACGTTCCCGAACCGGTCAACTCTATGATCGAAAATATATTTGAGATTTATTGAGGCAATCCCAAATTCAGGCAATGTGTGTAGCTCAGAAGCCTGGCACACGCCATCGTGGTTCAGGTCAATCCAAAGACGAAGTGACGAAAATATCTGATCATTCTGATTGATAAACCCATCACCGTTTCCACCGTGGTTAGGTTGATCATAGATGGCCAGAGCGGCAAACCCGTTCGGTCTGGCGGACGCTGGCTGCGGCGTGAAGTTGCCGAACAGCTGAGTTCCATTCGTAACGACTCCTCCAGCAGGAGGCAACGCTAGAAACGCATTTCCGGACCCGGTCGCTGTCCAGCCCAATTTCACAGGATGATTGTCACCGCGTATATCGAAGAAGACCCCGTCAGCGGCAGAGGTTAATTGGAAACCTTTGCCGGTGGTGTCGATGATGATAGGGCTACACACATTATTGACCAGGTCGCCGGACGGCCCGGAATTAACTGTTGCACCATTAAGACATGGGTCCGGAGGTAGGCCACCCCCTCCTCCTCCTGACGGTGTCGGCGAAGGAGCAGGTGTCGGCTGGGTTTGTGCAGCACAATTGTTACTGTCATTCTGTTGGGCTGTGTAAAAGCCGTCACTGGTAATGGTTACCGTCGCTCCAGATCCAGTCACTGAGAATGACACGTTGCACATGCAGAACAAGCAAGCTTTTACACCCAATGCGACGGAGGCATTGCAGTTTGCTCCGGCTCCGGTTCCGCTGGCAGTACCGCCTACTTGCTGGCTGATTTGGGTTACATGGCATGCGGAGATGACCTGCCCGCTTTCGTTCGGAGTACCGTTGATCGTGTCAGAGCAGGACGTATTGCACAGGCCGTTGCTGTTGGCGGCATTTGCATAGGCGCACGATTTGGCAATGACATAACTCATGTTGTGCCCGCCGAAAACATGGTCTCCACTGTCGACCTGTGTTGCGCCAGAACTTCCTCCCGTTGTATTGAACGATGAACAGCTGGTGGCTTGCCAGAATAATCCTTTCGGAGCCGGATGGAAACTGGCCTCCACCAGTCTCGCCCGGCGCTTGTGTACAGGCTTCATAAGAGAACCGAGGACACGGGTGACATCGGCCGCTGCCACAGAGCACTTTAAGGATTGAATATCACACTGCACCTGCCCTGCACCTATGCCTGTTATTGCGTTACTCCGAAGCCATTGCGATACAAAGCCAATCTTGCTGATCTCCGGCTCAAAAAGAACCGCAGGATACACAGAGTTGTTTAGAAAGAAGGTCAGAGCCGGCCCGCCCACTACAGTGTCAACCGGTAATACTCGCTCTAGGCCGCTCGGATCAGTTCCAAACAGGAAAAGAGACCGATAACTGCGTGACTGCCCATCATAAGTCGCAGTGACTGAAATCGCCGCATATCGTTTATAGAGTCTTAGATCCTCCTTACCGGCGGCCTGCGCCTTCCGAATTGCAGCCGCGAAAGAAACCGTCCAATCTTCGCCCAGAATCGGAGCTTTCACCCACGATGCAGAGGCGGTCGCTGCTTTAGTCTGTCTAGGCGCATCAGTTGTGTAGACCCAGAATCCGGTGGCAACCGGCAATATGGCTTCCCCGTTGGGTTTTGTCACGAGCTCACCGTAAGGTATGTTAGCTATTTCGGAAAAATCACCAACCTGAATATGGCCGAATTGAAATGAGACTGCGCCATTCGCGATTCGGCTAGCTAGGATCGCGCTATCAACCTCTTGCAACAAAGAATCTTCAACCGCTCCCTTGATCGAGTTGATCTGCGTTGCATAAGCTAATTTCGCATACGCAATTCTTACGATTGTTTCCTCGTGAGTCATCGCAGTCGGTGCAGACTGTAGCACCGATCCCACTTGCGAGTAACCGATGAGAAAAAACATACAGACGAGGATTAGAGTGAGTGGAATAAACTTTGATCGCATAGCTAAAGTCAGTCCTTTCATGTAGCGAAGTTGGAACATCGCGTCTTTAGTTATGCCAAGGGGCAGGGAATTATAGGCACCACTGAATGCTTGTCAACAAAAACCAAAAAAAACTTTCTGCTTTCAGAAACTCCATAGGATCTCCATTAGAGTTTTTTCACCTTTAAAATCGTCATGCGCGGATGAATAACAACGTGAACTAAGACGCAAGTGCGACCCCGGCAAAACAAGTTCCATTCCTCACTCCGCGCAAAGAATATCTGCGCACGATAAGCCAAATTCAGAGAGCGGCGGATGCGCCGACTCCTGGAGAACTCCTGCCTGCGGACCCAGCGGCAGAGAGCTTGCAGGGGACTGATCGCACTTTTTAGGAGGATTCTAAAGTCTCGCCGGACTGCGGCCATGCGGGGTAGCGCAGTCCGGCGGGGCTCCTTCCACTCCAGTGACGGACGATCAATCCGGCGACGAGAATAAAATGTCCATGCTGCTACCCATGCCGATTTGGGAAAACAGCAGCATTTTTCTGCGGTTTGTGTGGCTGATTGTGAGTTCGTGACTGCTATACTCCCGCTAGTCCGATTATACGGAGGCCAAGTATGTCAGATGTGCGAAAAGCTCTTACAAAGTTTGGAATTTTGGCGCTCCTTGTCGCTGGGGCTATCGTAACAAGTCCACAACGCGCAGCAGCTGACAATCAATGCTGTCTAGAATGTGCACGTGAGTATGTAGCGTGTCTGCAAACTTGCGGTGGCCTGGACGGCTGTTCCGAGTTCTGCATCGATGAGGAGCAAAGCTGCAAGTCAACATGTGGCGTGTCTCCCTGCTAGGAAATCATTCTGGGTGAAAAAATGGCCGGCATTACAAAGAAGATCGAAATAGCGACAAACATAGCGATCATCATGACCGCTCTTGTGATTGCTGCCTCGTTCGTAAGAAATTACGAAAAGAAGAACGACGAACCTAAAGCCATTGCTGCCGGTGAAACACTTCGGTTGAAGGATCTGCAATGGCAGTCTGAAAACAAAACTTTAGTATTGGCGCTCTCTACAAATTGTCACTTTTGCAACGAGAGCGCCGAGTTTTACAAAAGGCTCGTAATTGAGTGTAAGCGGCGAAAAATCCAAACAGTAGCAATTTTTCCGCAGCCCGTCATTGAATCGACAGCCCACTTGCAGTCTCTCGGAATTGCCGTCGATCAAGTAAGGCAGGTCTTTCTGCCTCAGATTCGCATAACAGGGACTCCCACTTTGCTCTTGGTTGATCATTTCGGGACCGTGGATCATGTTTGGATAGGAAAATTAACAAGCAAGCGGGAAAACGAGGTCTTCGTACAGCTGGATTAAAAGCGGGAGACACTCTGACCTCTGGCATAGATTTCCTGTCACTCTTTGCATTGGCGTACACCCGCGCGAAACACTCACAGGCACGAATAAGGATGCGTAAAGACTGAGGGCAGACGGGAAATTTCCCGATTTTTCCCTCCAACTCGCCGCCTCCTCTGTGGCCGCGAAGCTTCACGATAGCCCAAGAGTAGGTGCGCCCTAATATTCTGGCAATTTGCTTAATCAATTGAGAAGAAGACAAAAAAGGCAGCACTGAAGAGGGTTGACTCCCAATTCAAAAGACAGGATTGCAGCAATCAGGGGACTGGCTTCTCTGGTTGGATGCAGATAGGTGTGTACCAAAGGAATTCTTGCTAGGACAATCACAGCAACAGGAAACAGAAACCGTAACCAGAAGTAGATGTGAAGAAATGGCTCAAACAGTCTCTGAAATGCCTTCATAAAGCACAAGCAGCGCCAAAACCGCGTAGAGCACTTTCAGAACCCAGAACACCTTAAGTAAGTGGGATAGTCGTGAACAACTGCCACTCTTAGGGTCTCAATTACAAACGAGGAAAAAACATATACCGAGAAGAATGGGAAACCCCGGAGAAGACGCCGTTTCCACATTGCTGATAGCAGCGTCCACTGCCCGTACGCGATTCAGCGCAAGTGGTGGTGACCAAATACACCATCCCTGCCGAGACTATGAGAGAGATCAAGAAAGCTGCGCCAATCTACGGCTCCCAGGGGCGCGCGCTGCAGGTGGCGACGGAGATGCTCATCCGGATGGAACATACCCCGCCACCGGAGCGGCCGAAGGGACGTTCGCCCCGCCTGGTGCGCGTGAGCATGAGGCTGCATAAACGGACTTTTGAGCTGATCCGCAAACTTTCAGAGATTAAATACAAACGACGATCCAGCGCAGGTGATCAAGGCGTGCATGAAAGTCTTGCGCATGAAGAAGATCAAAATTTGATCAGAAATCGCCGTGATCGCGGGTCATCGCCGAGATCGGGAAACTGAACCAATTACGGACGATTGAGATGAAAAGGCTTTGCGCCTGTGGCCCACCTGAGACGAATTTTGTCGTTGACAATAGGCGAAGAAAAATAGTATAGTAAAAAGCTTTTGATGATGGGAAAACGCCGTTATGCATGAGCAGCCACCGCCCAGGCGGGAAGGCTAGAAGATCTTTGACAATCAGCAAGAAAACCAGCTATTAGCCATTGGCCGTTAGCCTTTAGCTTTGTGCTGGAGGGGTTAACCGATTAGTAAAATCGGGGATCCTTCTGCCTGACGCCGACACCGAAGAGCGAAAAATCAATGCCGGGGTTGATTCCGCTAAGTCCATATTTTTCGGGGTTGACGGGGGAGGCGTAGCCTGGCTCTAAGGTTTACCAGAAGCTAACAGCAGCGCAGCAGCGTGACAGCGTGCGTTATTAAGCCACAGTGATTGAGTGAATGGTTCAAACTTCGAGCTTCGCGCTCCGAGTCAAAAGGCGATTCTTACTCACACCTCATCCAAGACAGGGGACAGCATCCGCAGCTCTGCCTGCCTCGGAAGTTACCTTCGTACTCTGCAATTGAGTGGGAGCTTAAGGGTAAGATTTCCGCAAAGCCCAAGATGTATGTATTTGTCAGTTGCAGAAAACGGTATGAGGAGCTCCCCAATGCATCGCATTGCAGTAGCGATTTTTGGAATCAGTGTGTTCGGCCTGCTCGTCCTTGGTTCAGCCATGGCTCTGGGCACGGCGGACGCCACTCACCCTTCCGATGGCAAACGCCAACTGAAGAGCAAAGTGATGCCAGCCTATCCGGATCTGGCGAAGGAATTCAACATCAAGGGCTCGGTTCGTCTGGAGCTGGTGATCCAGGCGGATGGTCACGTCAAGCAAGTCACCGTGCTTGGCGGAAACCCGGTGCTCGCACGAGCGGCAACTGAAGCCGTGATGAAATGGCGATATGCGCCCGCCGATACGGAATCCAAGATGGTTGTGAAGCTGGATTTCGATCCCCCGGACAAGAAGTAAATCGAAGAGAAGCGGATAACCCAGACTAGTCTTTCTAACAGATTGCTGAGAGCCTTCCGTTGGCGCTACAATCCTCCCGCGATTTTGATCGAAACGCCTTCCGGGTTTTGATCACTACTGTCTGGAGGCAAGGTGGCGACGGATGATCCGCGCGACGGAGCGGAAGCCTCTGCCCGTGGAATCCCTGTGCCTGGTCCACGTCCTCCCGGATTTCCCCTCAAGGAGGAGATGAATGAAGAAACAAGCCCTGCTTATGATGTGCAACGGTCTGCTGATTTGCTGCGGTTCGTTGCTCGTGTCCGGCGTTGTGGCCGCGTCTGCCCAGAGCGCGCCAAAACTCAATACGGACGTGAACGTTGATATTCGCGACTACTGTGATCCTGCCAGCTTCAACGCCGCGGTTGGCGACGGCACCTGCCAACGCAGCATCGTCAACGGATTCATCACTTTTGACGGCTTTGTGGCCGAACTGCTCGCCGACCAGTCTGTGGGCGCATGGCGCTTTGCTCCCAGCCAAACCAGTGTTGCCGAGAATGCCACTCTGCACCTTACAAATAACGGCGGCGAAACCCACACCTTTACCGAAGTAAAAAATTTTGGTGGCGGTTTTGTGGACTTTCTGAACGGACCTTCGGGCACCCCTGTGCCTGCCCCCGAATGCGCGCAAGTCGTCAATGGAAACCTTGTCCCGCAGCCGCCAAGCGCGGACAACATCTTTCTTGGTCCCGGCCAGACCGCTACAGTTTCGCTGAATCACGAACTCAACGCAAAATACCAATGCTGCATTCACCCATGGATGCGCTTGACCATCACTCCACGCGACACGCACCATACTGAGATACGTTGATTGTAAGTATGGCCGCACTTTTAATGGGTGCGGCCATGCGCTGAATGCCAGCTCACTCACGATCCGGATTCCGGTGTAATCGCTTTGCTGCAACCGCTTCTTGCTGCTCCGAGCTCTTTGACCAAGCTCCCATCCGGGAACAGTTTAAAACTCCCTTCGGCGCAGCTTGGCACTCTGGCAGGTGCGCTAAAAGCAGCATCGGATGTATACTCCCACTCGCGTCTAGTCTGCCTTATTTCAAGGAGGTCCAGCTTTTATGGCCACCGTGAGGACGCTACCCCGCCCGAGCGAAGATTTAAACCCTTTCCGCATCGCGCAACATCAGTTTGATAACGCTGCCGGTAAGCTGAAACTCGATTCCGGATTGCGGGAAGTGTTGCGCTCTCCGCGCCGAGCCCTCTCGCTTTCTTTGCCCATCAGGATGGATGATGGGACCATCAAGGTCTTTCAGGGCTTCCGGGTACAGCACAACAACTCGCGCGGACCATGCAAGGGCGGCATACGGTACCACCCGAACGTCACGTTTGACGAGGTGCAGGCGCTGGCTTCATGGATGACATGGAAGTGCGCTACTGTGAGCATTCCGTTTGGCGGCGCGAAAGGCGGAATCATTTGCGATCCCCGGCATCTTTCACGTGGGGAACTGGAGCGGCTCACGCGTCGCTACGCGTACGAGATTTCAGATTTCATCGGCTCGGACCGCGACATCCCTGCGCCTGACGTTTACACAGACGCGCAGGTGATGGCCTGGATCATGGATACCTACAGCATGACGCGCGGCCACTGTGTGCCGAGTGTGGTCACGGGCAAGCCGGTGTATCTTGGTGGCTCACTGGGC
>DASUBD010000509.1:0-16847 GCA_035763445.1 Candidatus Angelobacter sp. | reverse complement strand
CACCAGCTTCTGCGTGCTCTCATCCAGCAGCAGAATGGAAAACATCTGGTAGTCAATGATCTTCAGCAGCAGATCGCCAATGCGCTTGAGCAACTGGTCCAGGTTCAAAATGGACGTAAGATCCCTGCTGATCTCATTCAGCAATGCAAGGTTGTTGGCCTGGCGCACGATGCGTGTGTACAACCGCGCATTTTCAATGCTGACCGCAATGCGCGACGCAATCAGCGTAAGCAGCCGTGCGTGATCTTCTTTAAAGTAGCCTGGCTCGCGTGCTTCCAGGTCCATTACGCCGATCACTTTGTTCTTGTTGATCAGCGGCACGGCCAGTTCAGAGCGGACCCGTGGAACTGCTTCAATATAGCTCTGGTCTTTGCTTACATCGTCCACCAGAATGGTATGGCGCTCCTTTACCGCGCGCCCGGTCACACCCTGGCCAACTTTCACGCGAATGCGCTCTGCCACCTCAGGCACATGCCCAATCTGGAAGCGAAACCGCAGCTCCTGGTGACGCTCATTCAGGAGCAGGATGGAAAAGATCTGGTAGTCAATGACCCGCTTCACCACCTCCGCCACACGTTGCAGCAGGGTGTCCAGGTCGAGTGTGGTGTTCAGCACATCTGCCACTTCAATGAGCAGGGCCTCTACATCCACGCGTTGATCAGGAGCGGAAGTGATAACGGTGTCCACAGTTCATGATATCAGCTTCGAAAGCTGTTCGCGGCTCGGTGAGAGCCCGTCGCTGTGGAACTCACCCAGGCAGCCGACCGTTTTTTCCTGCTATCGGAAGCGGAAAAGAATTCCCGTGGAAAACCGGAAGTCTTTTTGCGTGTTCCCAAACAAATGCGCGCCGTGATAATCAAGCTGCGCCACACGCCACGCCACCTGATCGTTGAACGCGTAATCTGCGCCGCCACCCAGCACCCATCCGGCGCCGCTATCAGATGGTCCCGGATCAATATTTGTATGGGCGATTCCTATTAGTCCATGGCCAAACAAGCGCAGTCGTTCACCTTTAGTAGAAACCTGAGGGCCAAACAGCATGTTGAATTCGTGCGCATGGGCGCCGCCCTGCGATTTGTAATTGCCACTGAAATCGGCCTTCAGACCGAACCAGTCATTGATGTTGCCGGTGAGCGCAGCCTCAAATCCGCTAGCAGTAGAAAAAGCGTCACCGTTAAGAAGTGAATAGCCGATATAGATGTCTCCGGGGCTGTGATCGTGTGTCATTCTCTGGGCCCCTGCGGTGGCACAAAATCCAATCGTCGTAATGGCGAGAAGCAACGTGCGCATTCTGAAATAATTCCTCCTGAACATGAATGACCAGAAGCTGAAATGAAGAGTTTTCGGGACGAGGTGACGTGCGGCTAATCCATCTTACTCAAAAACTGTTGCCTGATTGATGATAGAAACTCGGTTGGTGATTACCAAGGTCGTGCAGCCAAACTTCTTGACGTGACGCTGCACAAGCGGATGCGGTTCTAGTGCTCCTGAAATTCCGGCCCGCCCAGTTCGTGCACAATCGCCACTCCGGAGCTGGTGCCGATGCGATTCGCCCCGGCATCCATCATCGTCTGCGCTGCCGCCGCCGTGCGAATCCCCCCTGACGCCTTCACGCCCGCGCGAGTGCCCACCACTCCACGCATCAGAGATACGTCTTCCTTGGTAGCTCCGCCCAGAAAGCCCGTTGCCGTCTTCACGAAATCGGCCCTTGCGGCCAGGCTCAGCTCGCAACACAGGATCTTTTCCTGCAGCGTGAGCAGCGGCGTTTCCAGGATGACTTTTACGATCGCTCCGGCTGCGTGTGCCACCGTCACCACGGCAGAAATGTCATTCTGCACCGCCTGACGGTCGCCCGATTTCAGCGCTCCAATGTTCAGCACCATGTCCAGTTCCTGGGCGCCTAGCCGTATCGCTTCTTCCGCCTCAAACCGCTTGACCGTGGTGTGGTTGGCTCCGAGAGGGAAGCCAATCGTAGCGGCTACCTTTACCGGTGATCCGCTCAGCCGCGACGCCGCCAGCCCAATCCACCACGGACTCACGCACACCGCGGCAAAGTTGAAGAAGAGCGCCTCATCGCACAGGCGCACAATCTGCTCACGGGTAGTCTCAGGCTTGAGTAGGGTATGGTCGATACTGCCGGCCAGGGCCTGCCACGGGCGTACAAGAAGCTGCGGATCACTCAGGACGTGTGACATCCAGCAGGAATTGTAACCATTTTCCCCTGTGATTATCCAGTGCTTTGCAATGGCCCGTTGGGCTCGCAGGATAAGAAATCCCTTTCCCCAAATATCCCACAACAAGCCGTCCCTTCCTTTGCGACCGCCGCACCCTTTGCGGTGAGATGTCTTTTTGTCGTTTTCGCACCAGCCCAATTTCTCCGCGATCTCTGCGTTCTCTGCGGTGAGACCCCTGGGTTTCCGATCACGGCGATCACGTTGCGACGGGGTCCCCGGGAATCCCGGTTTTGGGTTCCTGGGGCAGGATCACGCGCGATCTCGGCGATTAACTTGTGCCCGTTGCGGTAAAAGCCTTGGTTTTTCGATTCTGGGCCATCATGCTCCGGGGCTGAATGCTGAGTGCCGACTGCTTCTGTTTCTCCGATGACGTGCGATGTCGGCGATCTCGGCGATTCTTCATGGGGGTGCCGGGGTATTTGACGGTTTTGTTGAAAGCAAACGATTTCTCGCAAATCGACCCTTGGGTCACGCCGAGATTTCCACTGGGTCACCCAAGTTTTTGCTTGGGTCACCCAAGTTTTTGCTTGGGTCACCCAAGCGCTTCTTTGGGTCTTCGGATGACGGCGATGGCGGCGATCACGTGCGATCTCGGCGATTCCTGCCCTGGCTAATTGCCAACTTCTAATTGCCATTTGCTGATTTCAACGATCAAAGCACTTCTCACCCCTGAGGGCCACTCCAATATAGCCGAAAAGTCTTGGCGAATCAATTACGAATATGTGCTGAGCCCCACTTATACCTCAAAAGGCGGAGAACAGTAGCATGTTCCGATCTCGGCGATCACGCGCGATGGCGGCGATGTCGGCGATTCCTTCAGTCCACCCGGCTCACCTCATGCCCGCATTTCGGACACGAGAGCTTGTTCGTGAACGTCGCTTTCTTCACACAATTCCAGCACAAATACCAGTCGTGCGTGGAGCAATAATAGACGTTATGCGAGTGGTGCTCGGTGCACAGAGCGCATTTGAAGGACACGTGGCTTCTCAAGGTCTACGGGTTACATAAACGCTGCTAGCGGCGTACCCACAATCTTTGAGCCGGAGGAACTGATACCTCTTTCTCCACCTGCTGCGTGCGATACGAGAAGTACCACTCAAAATTCTGTTTTGCAGTCACGTTTCCGGCAGTATCTGTGTTGGTCACTACGTCGTAAAAGAACAAGCCCACAGTCGAACTGTCGGGGATGGAATCAACTCTCGGGCCGAGCACAAGGATGGTCTGTTCTCCTCTGGGAGGAATAATGGCATTGACCAGGTCACCATATCCTGAAGGGTCAATCGCCACCGTCTTCCCCGTGACGCTGAACTGCACCGCAATCCCAGATCCATGAAAAACCCGCGACATCTGATTGCTAATGTGCACCTGGAATATCAATCTGTCGGGATCCACTTTGAGAAGAGGAGTGAAGCTCCGCTCCGCGAAAACGTCAGTTTGCTGATGTGGCATCAGTAAAGCTTCTTTGAAACTTGGATTCACCGGCCGCAGAGAGCTCAGTGATTCCTCCTTTACGTTGTATGAAGCCGGAGCCACAGTGATCTTCAGGCCACCCTTGTCCTGCGACTGCTGCGTTTCAGGCAGAGGCGCCATGGAAGGCAGTTTAACGGTAAGTTTTGCTGTGGTCGGCTCCGGGTCAGGCTTCTTCTTGTACCCCTGAGCGACAGCGCAAGCCAACATCACTAAAGCCGTGCAAAGCGCGGCCCTTCCAACTGGACGTTTCATTACTGCCTCCTGTAACACTTGAGATAGCTATTTGCTTGTTATCTTTCGAACCACATTGTTGCCGGAATCAGTGAAGACCAGATTTCCTGCGGCATCCAGAGCAAACCCGCTTGGATTGTCAATCTGAGCGCTGGTGGCCAGCCCTCCGTCGCCTGAGTAGCCTGCCGTACCGATGCCAGCCATTGTTACAATCTGCCCAGGTTGAACCGTGATTCCTGCCACAGTTGTCTGCGTCGTTCCGGTGTTCACGAGTCGGATGTGTTGTTCAGAGACTGCACCAATGTAGAGATTGCCCGCGGAATCAGTGGTGATGGCCAGAGGCCCGGCTATGCCTGCGTTCGTTGCCGGACCGTTATCGCCACTGGAGATACTTGTTCCGTTCCCGGCAATTGTGTTGATGGTTCCGGATGTGTCCACCTTCCGAATCCGGTTATTTTGAAAATCGGCTATGTAGATGTTGCCCGCAGTATCGATGCGGACGTCTGAGGGAAAGCCGAACGTAGCATTCGTGGCGGGCTCCCCGTCTCCCGAGAAACCGGAAACTCCGGTTCCAGCTACAGTCGTGATCACACCAGTGATCCCATCAACCCTTCGGATTCGGTTGTTGAGCGAATCAGCAAAGAACAAATTGCCTGCGGGATCGAACTTGATTCCGTTCGGAAAACTCAGTGCTGCATCTGTTGCGGGCCCTCCGTCACCCGAAAATCCGTTGATACCATTTCCTGCAAAAGTGCTGATGATTCCAGTGTCCACATTGATTTTGCGTACGCGTGCATTGCTTGCATCCGAGACGTAGATGTTCCCGGCGCGGTCGGTTGTGAGATCCACAGGCTTATTCAGTTCTGCATTGATCGCAGCTCCGCCATCACCGGAGAAGCCAGCAACCCCGGTCCCCGCAACGGTCGTGATAATGCCCGTAACTGCGTCAACGCGCCGGACAACGTTATTAGCTGTATCTGCGATGAAAAGGTTACCTGCCGTATCGAAAGCCAGTCCTGCAGGACCGTTCAACTGTGCCGCTGTGGCTAAGCCTTGGTCGCCCGAGTATCCGGGAACAGAAGTGCCGGCGATCGTGGTGATAGTGTCCGGGGGCATCGCTGTGCAGCTTCCGACAGTCACCGTTTGCATAACGTTGTTGCTGGCGAGTTTTCCATCAAAAGCGAACAGGGAAAGCAATCCAGGAGGATCAACGCACGGTGCCATTGCAAAGTTGTAACTTCCATTACTTAGCTGCGCCCCAGCGGAAGGCACAGCAGTCACTGTTCCGGTTGAATCTTGCCTGAAAAGAGTAACCGAGGCCGCGCCAGGATCAAAAGAGCTCCCTGAGAAGATAAAGGATGAATCTTGAGCCCCAGCGCAGGTAGCGGAAGACCCTTGACAGTTCAAAATTGGCAGGAATTCAGAATTGGCAGCACTGATCTGATTAGCCATCTCACTGATCACGGAATCGGAGCCTGGTAGATCACTGTGGAAAAGACTTTGAAATGGCGGAAGGGGACGGACTTGTATTCCTGAGTTGTAGCCGAGCGCGCTGTCCAAGCCAACGATCCCGTCGTTCGGTGCACCAATAAATGGATCCCCATCAATGAAGTTCAAATTAAAGAGGAAAAGTTTGGTCGGGTTTTCGCCGCCCGCAAGCAGAAAATTCCTTCCCGGTAGGTTGGTCTTCACGGCCGGAAGAATGATCTTCGTTAGGGTATCGCTGTTTTTGACTAAATCCTGCTGGAATGGTTGTTGTGCGATAGAGATGAGGTTGAGTTGCGGCGCCACCGGGCAGAAAGTACTTGGATTGAAAGAAAGGGAATACTGAAGATGGAGCAGGATCTTTAGAAGGGTATCAGGGCTAGCCGCAACAGGCGTTCCTAGAATTGGCCCCGCTAGCCCGACAAAGTTTTTGATTTTCACCCTGTCTGGGGCTTCAGCGGCAGCGTAAAGAGACACGGGAACTCCTTCGCTGTGAGACAGGATATCAATTTGTGTGGCGCCCAGCTGACTCAGCTTCTCGATGAAAGCGGCCAAAAGGGTCCCGCTGTCGGTGAGGTGCTGAGTCCAGTCGTAGTCGAATCCGACAATTAGGTCATAGTTGGAGCTGAGCTTAGGGTACGGAATCGACATCGCTTCAACGCAACTCATCATCCCGTGAACAACGACGAGAACCTTTTTGTTTGTCAACTGCGCTGAACAGAATGAGAAATCCGTCCATTTCGGCCCCAGCAACGCATGTGTGTCTAGGCAGCGATTCGCCGGCAACTTCGTCGCAACGATGAATCTTGGAAATACCTGGAACACATTGTTTGCCAGACTTATTGCAGCTGATTTCGCAGCCGCTGTAAGGCTAGAAAGGAACTGTGAGGGCACCGTAAATGAAACGAATGCTGGCGTTGAGCCCGTATTTACTGTTGTGTCCAAAAAAATGCTATTGCCATTGATATCCGTCAAAGAGATTAGGCCGATAGCTCCGCTCACACCCGTAGTACTCGTCGGCAGTGGCAGTGTAAACGTGATGTTGCCTTGCACCGTGAGATTTGATTGAAGGGCCGTTCGCAACGGAGCATGAGCTGGTGGTATGGGGTTTCCAAGAGTGACTTCCAGGGATACGCCAACTCCAGTCACCATTTGATTCGGTGGCTGATGCGCCAGAACAGACGATTCGGACAGTGTAACCGTTTGATCTGCTGGCAAAACTCCCGCAGGGATCGTCACGCTACTGCCATCGGCCAACGTGATGGTCCCACCAGATGCCGCCGAGATTACCTGCGAACTGGAGGCCACGGTCCCAGCTATTGTGACGGACAAAGAATCGCTCTTTGTTGTGTCGGCGATAGCCGTTGCTGTCACGTTGACAACAAACGGCGTGGGCACGGAATCTGGGGCAGCGTAGAGTCCGTTCGTGTCTACGGTGCCGATGGTTCCATTTCCTCCCGCTATTCCATTCACAGCCCATTTAATTGACGGATCAAAGTTTCCCGTCCCCTGAACTGTGACACTACACTGGTTCGTTTGACTCACTGGAACGGTTGGCGTAGCACAGGACACCGTTACTGCTGTGATCGTGGGACCAGGAGTAGGAGTAGGGCTCGGACTTGGAGTGGCCGTCGGTGAGGGTGTGGCGCTTGGTGCCGGAGTGGGCCCCGGGCCGGTACTGGGACTCCCGCCGCCGCAACCTATCATCACAAACAAACTAGCTGCGGCTAATATTGCAAATGAAAATCGCGTTCTCATGATGCGCTCCGCTCCTCCAATAGCAACGACTCGTAGTAGCTGGTCTTCTTACGCCATTGCCGCATTCGCCTGCGCGGTTCCGCAGTGCTTGCAAAACCGGTCTTCGGACTTCACGGCTTTGCCGCACCTGTCGCAGAAGCTGAATGTTGGGATCTGTTGCCCTGTCACAGAATTTGCCGGCGGTCGAGGCGGGGGCGCGAACCCAACCGCATTCACTGCCGATAGCTGGGCCGCCGCGGGCGCCTGCGCCTGGGCAATCGCGCGGCCTGTTACAGCGGCGGCCAGAGCTGGAGAGGAAGGCAGGCGGAGCACGATAGTTCCCGCAATCTTGTCGTGCCAAGCCTGACCGTCACGGTCAAAAACCGCCCACAAATATCCCAGTCCCAGAAAGAACCCGCTGACCCACTTGCCGAAGATCTCGCGCACGATCATTCTGCCCAGACCAGGGAACTTGCCATTCCTTTTATCCACCACCTGGATTCCCAACAGCCACTTGCCCGGTGTTTTTCCTTTTGCTAGAAACCACAGCAGAAAAATGAAGTAGCCGACAAACGCCCAGAACATGGCAGCCATCCATCCCAGTCCTGCGAGCGCAGCAGCGTCCCGTGACCCGCCCCCAGCGGCCATCCCGCCTGCAGCAAGCAAGCCGCTGAGCAACATGACGACTCCAAAGATCACCCAGAACGCGATGCCGTCGAGGAAACATGCTCCCAGCCGTCGGCCTACACCCGCCTTTGTTCCAGCAGACACGTTGGGGAGGTAAGAATCACAAAGCTGGCAAAAGAGGAAGCTTGTAGTTTCATGTTTACAGACAGGACATACCATAGACAAACCCTTTCTGGGTGCTGGCTCGCACCGGGACTTACCTAGCCCTTATGCGAATAGAGCTGGAATTTTGGTTACGAAAGTTCATTGCCTATTCAGCAGGAACGTACTATCCTGTGTCCATTGGCAGAAGCTGGCCGGAACTGACTTTTAGTGACATACCCCCCCTTGTATAGGCGTTTTCTGTGCTCGCTTCCTAAATCGCAGCCAGGTGCTCCCCGTTCAGTCGATTAGAAACCTTTAAGGGTAAGAGTACGTAGATAGATGCCTGAAGACCGCCACTCCAATGGCCGGCTCGACTCGTGGAAAGAGATCGCCGCCTACTTAAATCGTGACGTCCGAACCGTCATTCGCTGGGAACGCAAAGGCCTGCCTGTCCACCGCGTCCCCGGCGGCAAGCGCCAGGCCGTGTTTGCCTATCCGGATGAAATTGATGCCTGGCTCAGCGGTCCCGAAAACTTCACTAGACCGCCAGAATCGAATGGAAGCCTTACTGAGCCGCACTCGAATGGCAGCGTTCCATCGCCGGCCTCGAATGGCATTGAACACCGAAGAAACGAACATAGCGGTGCGTTCGAGGTACCACAAGTTGCGGATACTGCATCTAGCACAAACACCGTCCCGCAACAGCAAAACAATTTCAGTCGCCAGGGCACAGGTAGGTTCGGACGCTATGGATGGAGGCTGGCCCTTGCTGCTGCGGGCGTGCTTGGTTTAATTGGGATTGTAGGCACAGTTTTTAGACCCTCGCCCACGTACGCTACACTTCGCCCATTCAGCCTCAGGCAACTCACGGATAATGGCTGGCCCAAGTTCAATATCAGGACTGACGGCACGACGCTTTACTTCAATCAGATAGAAGGCGCGCGTTCCCTCTTGTTCTCCGCGCCGGTGAGCGGACACGTGACGCAGCAGATTGAAACGCCCTTTTCCAATGTTGCTCTTCAGGATGTCTCGAAGGATGGCAAGACCCTGCTGATTACCTCGTACGCGGGCATTTTGATCGAAGGCCCGCTCTGGACGGTGGCAGCCAGCGGCGGCACTCCTAAGCGTGTTGGAGAAGCTGAGTGTAACTTTGCACGCTGGTCGCCGGACAATCGCAAGATTGCATGCGCCGTGGGCACCGAAATCACCCTGATGGACGCCGACGGCTCCAATATCCGAACCATAGAATCGTCTTCATCGCCAGCCGGTCCGGTCAGCTGGAATCCAGATGGAAGCGGTCTGCGCTATGTCCTTCAGACCCCCATTGCGGGGGGCTTTTCGCAATGGGAGATGCAGATCACGCCGGACGGAAGCGCCGGACCCGCCCGCAAGCTCAACTTCGGGCCGAATTGTTGTTTCGATTGGGCCTGGACAGCGGATGGCAGGGCTTTTGTCCATACCGATTACATAGTCGATGGCAAAGCCCGCCTGGTGTTGGAACCAGGTGGTTCCGGCCATCCGCTTGAGGTGCCTTTGAAGATTGGCGCTTTGTTTGGAGTTTCACCAGCCGTAACCGGCGATGCACTCTATCTCGATATTGGCAGCGCATTTCGCGGAGAACTGCTGAAATACAATTCCAGCCAGAAGGCGCTGCAAACTTTTCTCCCCGGAATTTCCGCTGCTTTTGTTGCTTTCTCACCCGACGGCAAATGGATTACTTATTCCAACAGCGAGGACTACTCGCTTTGGCGGAGTCGCGCTGACGGTTCTGATGCGCTGCAGCTTACCAAGCCGCCTATGCAGGTGCAGGTATCCGCGTGGTCGCCGGATGGACGAGAGATTGCTTTCATGGAGCGGGCCCCGGGAAAACCATGGCGGCTTTATCTTATTGGCCGCGATGGAGGGCCGACTCGCGAGGTCTCTGATGGCAATGACAATCAGGGTGGGCCAAGCTTTTCTCCCGACGGCAAAGAGATGGTCTATGGCAACGTCATGTGTGAAGAAACGCAAAACTGCTGGATTCGCCGCATCGACCTTGCCACCCACAAGTCTGTGATCATTCCGGGCTCCAACGGACTCCGCACCGCACGCTGGTCGCCTGACGGCAAGTACATTGCTGCGCTTCGCTTCCGTAGCCGCGAACTGGTGCTCCTTGATTTCCGCACTCAGCGCTGGAGGGTACTGACCGGATCAGTTGCTGGAGACAACGTCAACTGGTCCAACGACTCGCGTTACGTGTACGTCGACAACCCTCGCGACGAAAAGCCGGCCATCGAAAAGGTACGGGTGGCCGATGGTCGCCGCACCACAGTCGTGAGCCTGGCCTCTCTTCAGAAGGTTCCGGGCACAACCGATACCTGGTTCGGTCTCACTCCTGACGACTCTCCGCTACTCTGCCACATGTTCAATACCAGTGAGATCTATGCCTTGGACTGGACTGATCATTGAGCGAGGCAATCCATTCATGCTCCCGCGGTCAGCAGAATGGTGTGGTACAGCCGCCCTCGGCTGTACAGCAGTCTACTACTTCTCCGGTCTGGTTTTAACCCGTCGGCGTCGCCTTTTTAGAACATGGCGGTGCAAGGCGCGAAGACCCGTTTTTAAATGCCGTCAGGTTGCTGCCTCTGCACCTCCGCTCTTTTTCCTTCGTGTCCTTCGTGGTTAATTCTTTTCGTTGCGACCTTCGCTCCTGTTGCGGTAAATGCGTTTTCTTCCAGCGCGGCGAAACCGTGGATCACGATCGAGCATGTTTCCGAGGCTGAATGCTGAGTGCTGAATGCTGACTGCTTTTTGCTACGGCGATTCCAGAACGCAGATATCGGGCAAATTCCGGTAGCGCTCGGCGAAGTCCAGCCCGTAGCCAACTACGAACTCATCAGGAATCTGAAAGCCCACGTAATCCGCCTGGACGGGCACCGCTCGGCGCGAAGGCTTGTCCAGCAGCGTCGCAATCTTGAACGCCCTGGGCTGATGCGCGCAAAGATGCTTGCGCAGAAATGTCAGGGTCAAGCCGGTATCAAGAATGTCTTCCACCAAAATCACATTTACATCGCGCAACGGAGTGGTCACATCCTTGATCAACTGCACTTCACCGGCCGTCTCTTTCTTGGTGCCATAGCTGCGCACGGCGATGAAGTCAAACGTGGCATCCAGCTCAATCTGCCGCGCCAGGTCGCTCAGAAAAAGACACGCGCCTTTCAGCACGCCAATCAGCACCACCGATTCCCCGGCGAAATCCTGGCTGATCTGTTTCCCCATGCGGGCCACAGCTTCAGCAATCTGTTCACGGCTGAGAAGAACTTTCATCGGAGCGTTTCAGATCCCTCTGGTGTTTGGAGAAGATGGATTGTAACACCGCGCTTCCGAGGCGAGGGAAGATCGTGTGGCATAGCCACCCTCTGCTGTGGGCCTCTCTTGGTTTTTGCCTTCGTGTCCTTTGTGGTTAATTCTATTTCCGTCGCGGCCTTCGCATCTGTTGCGGTGAATTATGTCTTGGCTGCAAGGCGCCCCGGGTCAGGCGTATCGAGAATGCGTCCGGCCTCCACATCGGCCAGCACCGCGCGCAGCCAGCGCAGGTCCAGACGGCATTGCTCCGTCATGTGCTGCATCAGATGGCGGCTGCCGGTGGGCAGCATCCCTTGCCATTGCTTATACAATTCCCGGATCTCCGTCAGCCTCGCGTTCTGCCTGTCGATTTGCGTTCGCAAAGCATCGGCGACCAGCTTGAGATCGGCGAACTGGAGGAAGAGCATGGGTCCATAAAGAGTTGCTCGAAGGCCGCCTTCAGCGGCAAATTGCGCGTGCAGTAGTTCACGAAAGCGCTCGCGCCCGTGCGCAGTAATGCGGTAGATCGTACGCATGCCGCCTCGGGCCACTCGTTGCTGCGCGACCGCGGCCACCATGCCGGATTCGGCCAGTTGGCGCACGGCATAGTAGAGCGTGCCCACGTCCACATCCGTAAAGCACTCGATCATGGCCTGGTTCAGGCGGCGCTTGATCTCGTACGGGTGAAAGTTTCCCCGGTGCAGCACGCCCAAAATATATAATTCAGCTTTCATTAGTTTGATTATACTATTAGATTTGTATCAAAGGAGAGATTTGTGATGAAGCGTTCCATTCCCGCCACTCTCACAGGGCTGCTTACTTGGATTGTCGTCGTCAGCCTGATCAACCGTGTGCTTCGCCTCAGCCTGCCGGACTATACCGTTGCCGAACACACGCTCCAGTTCACGCTCGCCATGAAGTGGGCGCGCCTTGTGATGGCGATCGTGACCTCAATCGTGGCAGGCGCCGTCACTGGCTGGATATCGCGGCCACACCGCTGGGCTCCGATGATTGTCGGCAGCGTTGTGTTTGTAATGTTCCTGCCTTTGCACATCGCCATCTGGAGCAAATTCCCGCTGTGGTACCACCTGACGTTTCTTCTGACGATTATTCCGGCTGTGCTCGCAGGTGCGTTGCTGGTTCCCCGCCGAAGCGAAGACCTCAACAAGGTCTCCTCGGCAGCGAAATAAATTGAATCGTCAAAAATTGCCCATCGCACCTTTGCGCCCGTTGCGGTGAATGCGTTTTCACAAACTCTGGTGTTTGGAGAAGATGGATTGCAACAAGGCCGCGCTGAGGCGGCCACATTCGTGTGGCACAGCCGCCCTCGGCTGTGAGGTTTTCCACCTTGCTGTTTTCGTCTGTGCCCTTTGTGGTTAATTCTGCCTACTCCGATCGCAACGTACTCGCCGGATTAATCCGCGCAATGCGCAGCGTCGGTGCAAAGCTGGCCACACAGGCCGCCAACAAGAGAAGCACGCACGCTGTAATCAACGTCAGCGGATCAAGGCTGCGCACGCCATAGAGCTGGCTCTTAATCGCCTGCAGCGCGAATGCTGCCACGCCGAGACCGATACCCAGCCCCAAAACTACCGCCATCACGCCCGAGCGCCCGATTTCAACCATAGCCTGTGACAGGGTGCAGCCCAGGGCCATCCGGATCCCAATCTCCCGTCGGCGCTGCGCCACCAGGTTGGACACCATGCCATAAACGCCAACCAGAGAAAGCAGCAGCGCAAGCGAAGCCAGCACGGTGAGCAATATGACTTCTACTCGTTGCTGCGAGAGCGCCGTGGCCTGAAGATCGCTCATGGGATGAAACTCGGCAAACGGCAGGTTGGAAGCAGCCTCTTCCAGTGCCTTTTGCATTTGCTCGTCCAGCCCGGAGATCGGCGCGGAACTGCGAACAATCCAGCTTGGCTGGAACCAGGTGTGGACCAGCGTTAAGAATGTGGTTGAGACCTGCGTTGCCGGGACGTAGTACATTGGCTCGGTGGAGAGCGGAGAATTGATAGAAATTCCGGGCTCCTTTGTTACGTCGCCCACAACACCCACAACCTCACAAAGATCGCGGCCCAGCAAGAGATGGCGGCCAACAACGTCGCTAGACTGAAAGAATTTTCGCGCGAATGAGGCGTTCACAATTGCCACCCTGGCGCTCTCACTCGTGTCCTCATCAGTAAACGGTCGTCCGGCGATTACTGGAATGCGGAAAGCGCGGAAGTAATCCGGCGTGACGTAGGAGCTGCTGCTGGCCATGCCTGTGCCAGCGGTAGGCCCATCAGCAATCTTGAATCCATCATTCAGCCCGCGCTCATAGGGGACACCGAGTCCCACCGCAGCGCTGTCAACTCCAGGAATACGCCGCATGGCATCCAGGCTCTTCTGCAACAGCGCGCGAAAATCCGCGGCATCGCGGAAGCGAGCGTCATCCAGAGAAACCTTCGCAATGGTTACGTTGCTTGCGTCAAATCCCGGGGGAAGTGTCTGCAGGTAAACCAGCGTGCGCACCAGCACGCCCGCGCCAGCCAGCAGCACCAGTGTGAGACAGACTTCAGAAGTAGTAAGGATGAGCCTGGCACGCGACTTCTGTGGTCCTGCTGATGTTCTGCCCGATAGTGAAGGACGGATCTGGAATTTGCGCGTGGCCAGCGTAGGAATCAGACCGATGAAAATCGCGCTCGCGGCAGCGCACAGCACCGCAAACAGAAGCACGCGATAATCCATGGTGATTTCCGTCGCCGGCAACATGTCTGGAGGAAGCAGACGGACGAACGAAGTCAGCGCAAGATACGCTATCGTGATGCCAAGAGCCGTGCCTGCCACCGTGAGCAACAGCGGTTCCATGAATAGCTGGCGAACAATTGAAACTTTCGTCGCACCCAACGCCAGCCTCGTGGCAACTTCGTCTTCCCGCCGATAAACCCTGACCAGCATCAGTCCCGCGATATTGATGCAGGCAATCACCAGAATCAAAGCCACCGCTCCCATCAACATGAGCGCCGGAGTGCGGCTCCCATCAGCCAGGTCTTCCTGCAGAGGCCTGGCCGCCAGGTAAACCGTGGCTCCCTTCAGCATGTGACTGAAGACCTCCGGACGAAGCGAATGCAGTTGAGCATTCACCTGGCTCCAGGTAGCTCCCGAATTCAATCGCACAAGGAACTGGTAGTTTGGTCCGCCACCTTCACCGCCATGCCACGGGCGGACTGGAGTCCACAGGTCAGCCAGTGCGGTCGTCTGGATATGCGGTGGCATCACTCCCACCACCGTATAGGGCTCCCCTTTCAGCCGAATGGCGCGGCCCAGCACCTGCGGATCAGAAGAGAACACTGACCTCCACAGTTCGTAACTCAGAATCACGGCGTTCGGCCCGTGTGGCATGTCTTCTTCTTGAGTAAATGTCCGTCCCATTAGCGGCCTGATGCCGAGCACGTCAAAGTACGCCGCCGAGACGCGATGATCTTTCACGTACCGCGCCTGGTGATTGGCCTCAAGGTTTATGCCGTCTGCTCCGTGATATTCGGCTGCAAAGCGCGCTGCGGTGACGTGGTCGCGAATCAGTTCCCATGTTTCACCGTCCTGCCCGTCGTCAACATCGTCCACGACCTGTCCCTTGGGACTTACGCCATGCAGATAGCGGACAACGATAGCAAGGTCTTGTGGATCAGCATAGGGCAACGGGCGAAGCAGCAAGGTATTGACCAGACTGAACACCGCCGTGTTTGCGCCGATCGCCAGCGCAAGCGTAAGCACCACGGTAAACGTGAAGCCCGGATTCCTGCGTAGCTGGCGGATGGCAAGTCTTGCATCGCGCAACAGGCGTTCCACTGGTTGCCACTGCCACACTTCCCGGCCGCGCTCTTCCAGCAGGGCAGAGTTGCCAAATTCCTTACGAGCCATGCTGGCCGCATCCTGTTGTGGCATGCCGGATGCCACCAGCTCCGCTGTCCGTTCCTGCAGATGCTCTTCGATTTCCTCAGACAGATCGCGGTACAAATGACGACGAGAGAAAACCTGGCCAAACCAGCTCATACTCAACCTCTTTCTTTCAGCGGTGAGAGAACACGGGTAATGCCTTCCAGCATGCGCTCAAAGCTGGATATTTCGCGGGCCACATGTTTGCGTCCAGCAGGAGTGAGTTGGTAAATGCGTACGCGACGATTGGTGGCAGAGATTCCCCATTCGGCTTCCACCAGGCCGGCCTTCAACATCCTCTGCAAAGCGGGGTAGAGAGAGCCTTCTTCCACCTGAAGCAGCTCATTGGAGGTCTGCTTGATGTGCTGCGCCAGCGCGTAGCCGTGCAAGGGCTTGTGTTTGAGGGTCTGCAGGATCATCAGTTCCAGCGCCCCGGGGAAAAGATCGCGTTCTTCAGCCATGGATACCAACCTATTTTGTAACAGCCCTTATTGTAACAGGCATAGATCAAAATAGGGTAGAGCAAAAAAAGCAGTCCTCAGCAAAATGCTGCAAAGATCAGGTTGACTGTCCGGACTACCTCGCGCTTCTGCGTTCAGCCTGGTGGCTGGGAAGAGCCTGCTCTGCCTGGCGGGCTGTAATCATCGGCGCCGGAATACGGATGCCGAGATACAGGCCGGCTGCAATCACCCCGCCCAGCATCGGCGCCACGATAAACAGCCAGAGCTGTTGCAGCGCCCATCCACCTACAAAGATGGCCGGGCCAATGCTGCGGGCCGGATTGAATGAGCCGTTGGTGACGGGAATGCCGCACAGAATAATGGTGGTAAGAATCAGGCCAATAGGAATCCCGGCGAAGCCGGCCGGAGCGCGATCATCCGTGGCCCCCAGCACAGTGAACACCAGAAGCATGGTGAGCAGCGTTTCTGCCACAAAGCACGCTGCTGCGCCGTAATGTCCGGGAGAGTGAATCGCACCGTAACCATTGGCTGCGCCTGCCAGAGATGCCAGCGACCCGCCAGGCGCGCCCGTCGCGATGAAGAGGACCACGCCGGAGCCAATAGTGCCGCCGATGATCTGGGAAATCCAGTATCCTACAGCCTCGCCAATCTTCATCCGTTTAGCGACAACAAACCCGAGCGTTACCGCCGGATTGATGTGACACCCGGAAATTGGGCCAACGGCGAACGCCATGCACAGCAGAGATAATCCAAAAGCAAATGCCACACCCACGTTGCCGACCTGAGATCCTGCAAGCACAGCCGTTCCCAACCCTGCAAAGACAAGAACAAAGGTCCCGAATAGCTCTGCTGCGTATTTCATCTTTCTCACCTCTGGAATATTTCTAAGTTCACGGGCGATTATTCTACAGAACGTACAGCGATTTTAGCAGTAGATTAGTTTTCTTCCTGCGTGGTCAATTGAAACTTGTCAAACTTACCGTAACAGGTCACTGCAACGCGCTGTAGTCGCCTTCATACTGCTGCACGGGGACTTCGCCTGACGCCGTCACCATGGCGCCCTGCTTCAGTTCCACTGTCACGTTGCCGTTTTCTCTGGCAAAGCTCTTCCAATGGTCCTGGACCACTTTTGGCGGCAGCACGTAATCATGCAGATAGCCATTCTCTTCCTCCAACAGGACCAGTACATTTAAAGGCCGGTCGGGAAAGCTGAACGTCT
>DASUBD010000508.1:0-4180 GCA_035763445.1 Candidatus Angelobacter sp. | reverse complement strand
CAGTTGCTCAATCAAGAGTCTTGCCCTGCTTACGCCCTGCTCTGCACGGATCTTTGCAGCCATATCTGCTGCGCGCCGGGAGAGTTCGGGATCAGATAAAGCCCGACTGATGGCGGCAGCCAACCTCTCGCTGGTAAGTTCCCTGTAAGGAATCGTATCGCCTGCACAACCCAGTCCCTGCACCAGCGCTGCCCACATGGGCTGGTCGCCAATATGAGGAACAAAGATCGCTGGAATTCCGGACCTGAGCGTGGCTGCCGTGGTGCCGGAGCCTCCAGCATGGACCACACAGGCAGCATGCGGAAGCAGCCAGGTATGCTGGGCGAACCCAATGCCAAGAACACTGGGTGGCAGGTCCCTGTCTTTTGCCAATCCGCTCCAGCCGTGCTGAATGATGCCGCAGCATCCGGCAAGACGAATGGCCTCCAAAAGAAGATCGGTAATTCGTTGCGGGTCAGAATGCACAACGCTGCTGAAGCTGATGATGACGGGTGGATCGCCACTCTTCAGGAATTGGATTAACTGCAGCGGCGGCTGCCATTCCTTTTCTTCCAAAAAGAAAAAACCCGTGACGTGGAAATGAGACGGCCAGTTGGCGTCCGCTGTCCGCAAATAGCGGCTAATGGCATACAACGTAAGTTGAGGAGAATTGGCATCCACATGGACGGGGTCTTCCAGAGCGGGCAGACCGTGCTGCTCGCGAAAAGGATTGATGGCCGCACCGGCAGCCCGCCTGTATGCCGGCGGTTGCATCCCGGCAAAGTGATTGGTGTGAACGGAGACAAAGGGAATTCCTGATAATTCATGAAGCATCCGCGAGGCAGGCTGTAGATTCCCGCTGATAAGGACATCAGTGTTCCGGCAGGCTTCGCTCAATTCTGTGAACATTTGCGGCAGCATATTGGAAAGGATTGCGAGAGACGCGTTGAAGTTCTGGAAAAGATCTGCTCCTTTGAGCGCATCTTCCGTGTCCTTTCGCTGCAGTTGAGCGTAATCAAGATCGAAACCGATGGGAACAAATTCAAATCCCAGTTCGCCTGCGTACGCACGGTAAGCAGGCGCGAGCGCCAGGACGGGAGAATGACCATGCCTCCGCAACTCATGCGCCAAGGCGATGAAAGGCTGTATGTCTCCCAGGGAACCTAAATTGGTCAGCACTGCTCGCACAGATTTATCTTGTGAGTGAAAGGTTCGAATCGAAGATCTGAGGCTAAACTTCTACTTTCTTGCTTCGCTCTCGCTGCTGGTAAAGCTTGCGGCGAGCGACCCGGTCCTGCCTCACTTGTTCCAACTCTGTGGATTGGTCTGCATGTTTGCCGGAACCATTACCGGATTGCAGCATGGCCGCAAGTGATCTGATCGTAAGCGTCTCGTACAGAGTGACCACCGGAACCTCGACGTTCATATCCCTTTTCAATCCAGCAACCACTTGCAAAGCCATGAATGAATCGCCGCCAAGGTCGAAGAAAATATCATCGATTCCAATTTCTGCTATTCCCAGGACCTTCGCACAAATTCCAGCAATGCTTTTCTCCAATTCTGTCGCAGGAGGAACATGAGGAGTTTTTAGCTTGGGCCGCGGATGCAAAGCCGTCAGAGACTGTGAATCTGAATTCTGCTCAAAAGAATGTCCCGTCAGAGTTTGCGATGAAACCGCTTCTGACGGCTGCACGTTCGCGATCTGGACCGCTGTGCCGGACTCATCCGTTCGTTTCCTGGGTTCTATCCAATACCGCCGGCGCTCAAACGGATAAGTAGGCAACGGGATCCGGAGCCTTTTCTCCTGCGAATAAAACGTAGGCCAGTGGATAGATGCGCCTCCCAGCCACAACTGCCCCAGCAACGCGCCCGGGGACTCCGGCTCTGGTTGAGAAAGAGAATTGAAAATACTGTGCTCGGAATTGCCGCGCACGTGTCGGCGCGCCATCTGCGCCAGAGCGCTGCCTGGCCCGACTTCTACCAACATCCAATTGCCGTCTTGCAGCAGCTTCTGAATACCCTGAGAGAATCTGACTGTGTGCCGCAAATGGCGGACCCAGTATTCCGGGGAGGTAGCCTCTTCCGGTTTGATCCACTCTCCCGTTACGTTGGAGAGATAACGAGCGCGCGGCGCTTGCAACCTGATACGCCCGACCTCGTCCGCAAATGCTCCCATAATGGGATCTACCATTTGTGAATGAAAGGCATGTGAGGTCTGTAACCGCCGGCACGTGACCCCATCCTGTTGCAGGCGATATTCCAACTCAGCAATTGCGCTCTCCTCACCAGAAAACACACACTGCATGGGGCCATTCACAGCGGCCAGCGATATCTGAGTTCCGGTGAGGGCTTCGGCCTCGTTTTCAGAGACCCCAGCGGCAAGCATAGTTCCTGGCACCAGGCTCTGCATCAAACGGCCGCGCGCCGCTATCAGATTCAGCGCCTCTTCCAGAGTAAAGACGCCTGCCAGACACGCTGCAACATATTCGCCGATGCTGTGCCCGATCATTGCTTCCGGCCGCACACCGCAGGACAACAACAATTGAGCCAGGGCATACTCTACGACAAACAATGCAGGTTGCGTCACCCACGTCTGGTTCATGAGTTCCGCAGTGTCCCTTTGGCCGGGATTGGCTGGATAGAGCACATCTCTCAAGTCCAATGCCAGAGCCGGTTTCAGCAACTCGGAGCATCGCTCCACGTTGGAGCGGAATACCGGCTCATTCGAGTACAAGCCGTGCGCCATGCCGGGATACTGACTGCCTTGTCCGGGAAACAAAAATGCTACTGGCCGATCCTGCCGTTCAACCTGTGCGGTGAATACATGCTCGGGATCAAGCTTTTGCAGGGCCTTGCATCCTTCGCGAATATCGGAACCAAGCACGAAGCGCCGGTAAGGGAAATGGCGGCGGCCCGTCTGCAAGGTGTAAGCCACATCCGCAATATCTACTTCGGGTTCCTGCTGTAAATAACTGGCAAGATTGTGTGTGGCTTGCTCCAGCGCTGCGTGGCTGCGGGCAGATAGCATCAATAGCTGCCAAGGCCGGCTCTTGCTTTCAGCTTGAATGCCCGGTGCTTCTTCCAGCACAACGTGTGCATTGGTCCCGCCCACGCCAAAGGCGCTTACTCCAGCGCGACGAGGACCGTTTAAGCACTTCCATTCCGTAAGTTTGTTAACAACGTAAAACGGCGTACTTTCAAAATCAATTTCCGGGTTAGGAGATTCAAAGTGCAACGTCGGAGGGATACGCTTATTCTTTAACGCCAACACCGTCTTAATAAGCCCGGTCACGCCAGCGGCCGCATCCAGGTGGCCGATATTGGTTTTCACCGAACCGATACCACACGTGTTTTTTTCAGTTGCAGCCCGGAATGCTTTGGCCAACGCTTGAACTTCAATGGGATCACCCAAAGCTGTTCCAGTCCCATGGGCCTCAATATAGCCGATGCTCTGCGGTTCTACTCCGGCGTTGGCCAAGGCCTCTCTGATCACTGCAGCCTGGCCGTTGACACTCGGGGCGGTGTATCCGACTTTTGCCGAGCCATCATTGTTGATTGCAGATCCCTTGATAATTGCGTGGATGCAATCGCCATCCCGAAGCGCAGCCTCCCTTCCTTTCAAAACCACAATTCCAACACCGCTGCCAAAAATCGTGCCTTGCGCGTTCTTATCAAACGCCCGGCAGTGGCCGTCCGGTGAGGCCATCCCTCGCTCCACGTACTTGTATCCATGCCTCAATTTGAGGTTAATGGAAACTCCCCCTGCCAGGGCCATGTCGCACTCGCCACGGAGGATCCCCTGGCATGCATGATGCACGGCCACGAGCGAAGTCGAACAAGCGCTTTGGATGGCCTGACTGGGTCCCTTTAAGTTCAATTTGTAGGAGACGCGAGTCGTCAGGAAATCATGACTGTTGCCGACGTTCAACTGAACCAGATCAACAGACTCCAATTCCGGAGCCTGCGCGAGATTGCAGAGAAGATACGTATTAATGGTAGCTCCGCCATAGACGCCCACGCTTCCCTCGCAAGACTCTCCGCCGTAGCCCGCGTGCTCCATGGCTTCCCAGGCACACTCCAGGAACACACGATGCTGCGGGTCCATAAGCTCAGCTTCGCGAGGCGAGATATTGAAAAAAGGAGCATCGAACCATTCGATATTGTCGAGAAAGGACGATGCCTTCACGAACTCAGGATCATC
>DASUBD010000507.1:0-6364 GCA_035763445.1 Candidatus Angelobacter sp. | reverse complement strand
CACCATCTTCGTGAAGGCCTGCTCCAACGCTCCCACATCCAGAGCGCCACGCAGGCGCAGCGTAATCGGCATGTTGTATGCTGCCCCGCCCGGTTGCAACTGCTCCACAAACCAGAGCCGCTCCTGGGCATAGGACAGCGGCAGCGGACCCCTCCGGTCTGCCCGACGGATTGCTGCTTCTGCTCCCGCCTTCTGCTTGACAGGTTCTTTTCGTTTCAATTCGCGTAATTCGCCGGCCAGGGCAGATCCGGTTCGCAAGCGGAAGATGGTAGCCAGCGACACTTTTAGTCCAAACCGCTCTCGGATCTTACCCACCAACTGCACGGCCAACAGCGAGTGTCCACCGGCTTCAAAGAAATCATCAGTGCGACCGATCGAAGGAACACGCAATATCTTCTTAAATAACTCGAGAACTTCCTCTTCCATTGAGTCCTGCGCGGCTGTGTTACTGACAGGAGCTACGGGAGCAGGTAGAGAGCGGCGAGCAATTTTGCCGCTGATTGTCATCGGCATGGACTCAAGCATCACGATGGCCGAGGGCATCATGAATTCTGGCAGAAAGGCCTTCAATTTTTCGCGGACCTCCTCATCACGTAGCGGTGCAGAACTCGAAGTCACATAAGCCACGAGCCGGGGCTGCGCATCCCCGCTTTGCCAGATTTTAGTAACTGCATCACTAACGCCAGCGATCTTCTTCAGCGCCGATTCAATTTCCTCCAATTCGATTCGATAGCCGCGCAGCTTGATCTGATAATCACGGCGGCCAAGAAAATCGAGTGTACCGTCAGGGCGTAGCCGGACCACATCTCCCGTCCTGTAGAGGCGCTCTCCTTCAGTTTCGGCAAAAGGATTTGGCACGAAACGTTCCGCTGTTTCCACAGCCATTCCAACGTAGCCGCGAGCCAGGTTTCCACCGATACAAAGTTCGCCGGGAGCCCCCGCCGGAACTGGCTGCAAACGCTCATTGAGGACAATTCCCCAGCGGTCAGGCAAAGGTTTATCAACGGGCACACAACTGCCAGCCCACTTTGAAACTCCTGCCGCAACGGTAAGAAAACTTGTGGTGATGACGGCCTCTGTTGGCCCGTACGCGTTCAATAGCTCGCCGTGCTGTCCGCAGGAAAGCCATTTTTCCGCCGCTGCCGGGCTCATTGCCTCTCCTCCAATAATCATGAGCCTGAAGTCCGAATGTAGGCGCAATTGAGAGCGACTCCACTCCGCAGTGACAGTCTGCCAGTAGGCAGTTGGCAGATTTGCCACAGTGAGCCGCCATTCCTGGATGACGCTGAATAATTCAGCTGCGCTCCATTGCGTGTTTCCGCGGAGATAAACGGCCGATCCCACAGCAAGGGTTGGCAGAACCTGTTCGATGGAAACGTCGAAAGCAGTATTTGCGAACTGCAGTACGCGATCTGAGTCAGTGAGGCGAAAACGTTTGATGATCCTGCTGCAATGAGAAGCAAGGGCGCTGCGTGAAACGGCCACTCCTTTAGGTTTTCCTGTGGAACCCGAGGTAAAGATCACGTAGGCCAGATTGTCGACGTCGGCGGGCACAAGCAGGTTTTCATCGCTGGCCCGTTCCAGTTCAGAATCGGAGCAATCAATACAGACAACAGAAGAATTGCTGCTGGGCCCAAACTCTCCGCTCAGGTTCTTCTGGGTAATCACCACTACTGGCTGCACCATCTCCAGAATCTGCCTGACCCGCTCCTGCGGCTCGGCAACATCCACCGGCACATAGACTGCACCAGCTTTCTGAATTGCCAGCATGGCCAGCACAGAATTTACTGAACGTTCCACGCGCACCACGACCGCCGATTCCGGCTTGGCGCCAAGTTCCTGCAAGCGACGCGCCAGCCGATTGGCAGATTTATTCAGCTCACCGTAATTCCAGGTCTTGCCTTCTGCAAGCACGGCCACTTGCAACGGATTGCGAGCGGCGATTTGCTCAAACCGGCTCTCGACTGGCTGATCCTTTCCGGCTTCACTCTCTGTATCCGGTTCCTGCATGAGGATGGCAGGAGAAATCGGTAGTTCATTACACGGGGTATCGGGCAAGTCCACCAGAAGGCGAACGAGCGTGGTAAATGCCGCCGCCATGGTCTTGATGGTTTCAGGGCGGAAGAGATCGGTGTTATAGCGCAAGTGCCCGTTGATTGAAGATGAACTTTCATTGGCGACAAACAACAGGTCGAACTTCGCCGATCCGTCCACGCTCGCCAGGGGAACAATTTCCAGGCCAGGTGATGCAGGCATGGACTGGGTAGAGCGATTTTCAAGCAGAAACCACGCCTGAAAAATGGGATTGTAGCTGGCTTCCCGCGCTGGATTCACTGCCGCTACCACCCGGGCAAATGGGACTGCAGAATTGGCGAAAGCTCCAAGGCAGGCCTCGCGCGTGCGACGCAGGATGTCTCGAAAGCTGCATGATCCGTCAAACTTCACACGGATCGCCAGAGTATTCAGAAACAACCCAATCGATCCAGCCAACTGCTGCGAATTTCGCCCAAGATATGGTGTACCGACCACGATATCGTCTTGCCCGCTGTATTGATGCAGAAGTGTCTGGAAGGCTGCCATCAATGTGATAAATAAGGTTGCGTCTTCATGGCGGCCTATCTGGCGCAGTTTTTCGACGACCGGTTTGGGAATACTGAATGGTTCAATTGCACCTCGGCGCGTATGGACGGGGGGTCTTGGGCGATCAAGCGGCAGGCTCAGCAGCGGTGGAGCATCTGCCAGTTCCTGCTTCCAATAAGCGAGTTGTTGCTCAATTGTTTCACTTTTTAAAAACTCTCTCTGCCATACTGCGAAATCGGCGTACTGAATATCAAGAACCGGGAGCAGAGGCGTTGTCCGCCGGCAGTGGGCTTCGTAAAGCATCATCATCTCGCGCAGCAGGACTAATTGGGACCAGCCATCAGAAATAATGTGGTGCATGGAGACTGCAACTACATGGTCGTCGTTCCCCGCGCGCAGCAGCCTGACCCGAAGCAGCGGGCCTGCTGTCAAATCAAATGGCACTGTGGTTTGCTGTTCCACCCATCCGGCAATTCGGGCCTCATCCGTCCCGCCGGGCAACTCGTCCGTTGCCAACACGAAATCCTGAGGTGGGGAAATGACCTGACGCGGAACGTCTTCGAGAAGATGAAATGTGGTGCGAAGGATTTCGTGCCTGCGAATGATTTCAGCAAACGCCCACTGCAGGGCGGAGATGCTTAACGGGCCGCGTATGCGAAAAGCTGCAGAAATGTTATAGGAAGAGCTGCCGGGTGACGCCTGCTCTTCCAACCAGATGCTTTCCTGCCCATAGCTGAGCGGTGCTTCAGAGCTATAGACAGGATTCCGGTTCGGAATACGCCCTCCCGCGCGCGTATTTACCATATGCTGGCCAGCTTGGGCCGTGGCAGCAAGGGCCCTGGAATCACTCATTTGTTCACTCCCGCAACTGAGGCATGCGCGGCGGCTGGGAGCACAACTTCGTGTTGTGCGAACAGGCGCTGGGCTGCGACCCCTCTATGCCGGCATAAATCAACAAATCTCTCTGCTTCAGTTTTCTGTTCTGATTCCTCAGAGCATCCCAGACCCATGCGGAATTCCAGCCAGGGTTCGGCTCCCATTGCATAAACATAAGCCTGAGAGCTTCCCAACTCGGTCAACATCGTGAGCGCCGCGTTCGCGTCACAGGCTTTTGTGCGGCGCGACTGGTCCAGGTTGCGGGGCAAACGGAACGGCATCAACGCGCCATAAAGCCAGGAGAGAGGAGCGCCAACGCATTCCATTCCCAGGAACACGGTGTCCACATCGCCAATACTTTGCCGCAAATTGCGGTAGAGCACCCCATCCACGCAGTTTGAATCAGCGGCAAAGAGTATCTGTCTTCCTCCAGCGCGCACCACGTATCCACTCTTGCAGTGCGCCAGGTCTGCATGCTCTCCGAAGAAAGGCGCCGCAATGATCTCGCCGTGACCAAAAGAGATGCGGTCCAGAGGATCCACTTCTACAACATGGCTGAAGCCGAGTCTCTGCGCAGCCAGCCTCAATGACGTGTCTGCATGGAAGATCCCGGAGGCATGCGGCACAATCAGACAGCCGATTCTCTTGCGCAGACGCAGCAAGGTCTCCGGAACAAAATGATCATGATGTCCGTGAGTGACAACCGCAAAATCAATCTTCTGCGGCAGATCGTCAAAGGAATAATGATCCAGGCTGCCGTGTGAAGACCGCGGTGACACCCACGGGTCGGTCATGATTGAAACCCCGCCTGTCTGCACCAGCACGCAGGCATGCCCGAAGTAGCGGATACGCACAGCCTCATCGTTCCATTCCGCCGGAGGCGCTGCTGCTTCGCTCGTGAGCAGTGCGGTCAACACTCTCTCATCGCTCTCTTTTAGTCCCATCAGTTCGCGCAAAAACCCCACTGGACTCGGCGTCATCTCAGTTTCGAACAGCATGTCAATCTCTTCACGATCGAATGGCACCTGCCAGGCAACCTGGTCAGGTTCACTGAGCCGGGGCGTATTCAGGAAAAACGGACGGCTGCTGTCCGTCTTTTGCTCCAGCAACCGCAAAGACTGAAGGTGCG
This sequence comes from Candidatus Angelobacter sp., assembly GCA_035763445.1. Taxonomy (GTDB): domain Bacteria; phylum Acidobacteriota; class Terriglobia; order Terriglobales; family Acidobacteriaceae; genus Angelobacter. Next base: position 1,779 of record DASUBD010000507.1, on the reverse strand, counting down.
GCTTATAGAGGGGACTTTCATAGAAGAAGTTTTCCAGCGTCCGGACAATCGGATTGCAGTTGTAGTCATAAACCAACTCAACTCGGCCGCGGAGAAGAGGTGGAAGCTTCCCATATAACTCATCCAGGCACTGCCCTTTGGCCGTCTTTACCAGTTCGTCATAGAACCGGTTCAATGCCTCGGCAAGTTCAATCGAGTCAACGTGCTCCCTTTCTGTAGCCTCCAGGAATTGCCGCATCTCCTGATGGCGCCTTGCGGGCACATTGGCAAACGGTGCACCCGCCAGTTCTGGATTTCCTGCCGCTTCTTCATGGCTGGCCGGATCATCCACATAAGACCTGAGCAATGGAAGCTGATAATTCGCCACATGGAGGCTGTAAGGAACCGGGGAGAGCAGGTCGGACCAAATCGGCCATGAGTTAATCAGCGGCTCGGCGGTTGTGGATGGAGCAAAGCGATATAGTTTTTGATTGTCCATGATCTCTCCGCAGTTATGCTGCTCGCGCCTTTAACGCTGTGGCTTCTCAGCCCAGAGCGTGAGCAAAAACTCAACAGATCGGCGAGAAGCGGCAGGTGATCAAGCTTGTTGACGTGCCTGCTGGTCTGCTTCCATCTTTTTGCGCAGGCTGAGTGGGCGCATGTCCGTCCACACCTCTCCGATATATGACAGGCACTCGGCTTTGGTTCCGGTCTTGCCGGCATCACGCCAGCCCAGTGGAAGCTCACGGTGCGCGGGCCAGATTGAGTACTGCTCTTCATGGTTCACCACTGCTCGATAGATGGTTTTGTCTTCGCTGTTGTCCATTTTGGTAGCTCCTCGGGATAAATCTCAAAATCCATGCCGCGTTTTCTCAATGCCGGCCGGCGCGGTACTCGGGATACTTTGGCCGGAGCGCCTTTTGCTGTGGCGCCTTTGCCATTTCTTTCAAAACCACATCAACTGCTTTGGCCAGTTGCCGGTCGTCCCCCACAATATTTTCAATTTCCAGATCAGGGGGCACCCCATAATTCTCCACTTGCCAGGTTCCTTGTGGAGACCACACACCCATACTGGGAATCAGCAGTGTGCCTCCGTCGATGAGCGAAGGGTTCCCGTAATGACCTACAAGCCCTCCCCACGAACGCTTGCCGACCACGGCTCCCATGTGCTCATCGCGAAAATAGGTGGCCAGCGCTTCGCCGCCAGATTCCGTGTACTCATTAATAAGGACCACTTTGGGACCGAAGATTGCGGCCCGTGGCGAACTCAAGTCCTGACCGTCCCGCGGCGATACGTAGCTGCTGGGCGCGCGGCGCAAGTAATCCATGATGTAATCGGGCATTATTCCGCCGCTGTTAAATCGGAGATCGAGGATTGCCGCCTGCTTGTCGTTCTGCCCCAGGAAAAAACGGTTGAACGCCTCGTATCCTGAAGCTCCCGTGTCCGGCAGGTGTACATATGCCACGCGCCCTCCGGTGAGCTGATCCACCACATGCTGGTTATGTTCAATCCAGGCAGAATAGCGAAGGGACTGCTCGTCAGCGATAGGATTTACGTACACCTCACGGCATGTCTTTCCCTGATCATCCGAGCACACCTTCAACTCAACAAGCTTGTATGCGAGCTTTTGAAAGAAACTGTAAATGTTATCTGTGGCCTTCAATTCCTTTCCTTTGACTTCCATCAGATATTCGCCTTCATTCACATGAACGCCGGGCCGATCAAGAGGCGCGATCTGGTTGGGGTTCCATTCGCCGGCCTGGTAAATGTGCTTGAAATAATAGTGGCCATTGCGGACT
>DASUBD010000506.1:0-2746 GCA_035763445.1 Candidatus Angelobacter sp. | reverse complement strand
TAGTCCAGAGGCTTTTCAAACAAGGGAGGTTTCCATGGCAACCCAGGTGGTGAACAAGAGAGAAGATACAAAACGGATTGCCGACATTCTGGAGTTCGAGCTGGCTTTGGAATTCGTGCGCGTAGTGGAAGAAGCGGCCATTGCCTCAGCTCACACCATGGGCCAGGGAGATCGCCACAAGGCAGATAAGGTGGCAACGGAAGCGATGCGGGCGACCATGGATACAGTGCCCATGCGGGGAACCATCGTGATCGGCGAAGGCGAACGCGACGAAGCACCCATGCTCTACATTGGCGAGCAGGTGGGATCCGGGTGGCAGGATGGAGCCAAGTTCCGCGAGGTGGACATTGCTGTTGATCCGCTGGAAGGCACAAATCTTTGTGCCACCGGTTCGCCCGGTGCAATCACCGTTCTGGCTGCCGCTGAAAAAGGCGGTTTGCTCAATGCGCCCGATTGCTATATGGAAAAGCTCGTAGTCGGGCCTTCATGCAAAAACGTAGTCGATCTGGACGCCCCGGTGGCGGACAACCTGAAGGCCATCGCTCGCGCACTGAGCCGTGATGTTGCCGACCTGGTGGTGGTTGTTCTTGAGCGTCCTCGGCACGAGAAACTCATTGAAGACATTCGCAAGGCGGGAGCGCGGATCCGGCTGATCAGCGATGGCGATCTTTCCGCCGGCATCGCTGCTGCTGTGATCGGAACCGGCGTTCACTGCGTGATGGGGAGTGGCGGCGCGCCTGAGGGCGTGATTACAGCCGCAGCCATGCGCTGCTTGAACGGCGAAATCCTCGCCCGGCTGGTGATCGACAAGCCTGAGCTGGAAGAACGCATTAAGAAGATGGGCATCACCGACAAGAACAAGATTTACACGGCGAAGGATCTGGCGCCCGGAAATCATCTGGTGTTTGCTGCCACCGGCGTAACCGACGGCGCGCTGATGAAAGGCGTACGCTTCTTTGGTGAAGGCACGCGAACGTCATCCATTGTAATGACACGCAAGAGCGGCAAAGTACGCTTTGTGGAAAGCATCCATCTGGCGAAGAGACCGGATGTGAAAGTCAGATTTGCCTAGAAAAGCTTACCGCTGATGAACGCTGATGCAATTATTAGCCGCGAATTTCGCGAATAAACACGAATGATCAGATTTCATTCGCGGTTTTTCGCGTTAATTTGCGGCTAGCTTGGTTTTCCGTTCATCGGCGAAAGCTTATTTTGGCAGTTGCGGCATTGGCGGCCAGTCTTTTGCTGCACCTTTAAACAAAAACTTCGCTTCCTCGTAGCGCTTGGTTCCGTCATGCACGGCGAAACGTCGCTGATGCTGGCCGGGGCCGGCTTCTCCCCACAGTGAGACACCGGCATAAGTTCCGTCGCGGCGCAGAACGTAGTAGAACATGCTGACGTAAGCCAGCTTGGTCATGTCGTTGTTGTAAATCCGTGCCACGCGGCGCAACGCATCCATTCCGGCCTCTTCCGCAGACATGCCGCGCCGCATGTTTTCCACAATCGTATGTGCGCCGGCAACTTTGATATTTTCTTCCCCGTTGCCGGTTGCGCCCGCCGCACCCACGTCCTGATCGCAATAGCAACCCGCGCCAATGATGGGCGAATCACCGCAGCGTCCGGGAATTTTCCACGCCAGACCGCTGGTGGTGGTCACGCTGGACATCTCGCCTTTTCCATTCAGCACCGAGCAGTTGATGGTGCCCGTGGGCGGATGAAGGACCTTGTAGATGGCATCCATGCGGTCCGCTTCGGCGATGCCCAGATCTGCTGCCGCTGCGTACATTTTCTGTATTTGTCTCGGCTGATCTTTAAGCTCCGCGGCGTTCATGGGTGCAGGCGGCTTCCAGCCAGGATCACCCATGCCGGGTCCCCACCAGTCTTCATTGGAGTGGGTTTCTTTCCACAACATCCATATTTTGCGCGAATGCTCGGTGAGAAGGTTCTCCTTTTGAAATCCCATATCGAGGCCGAAGCGCGTTGCGCCTTCACCCACCAGCATCACGTGCCCGGTGTGTTCCATCACAGCTTTGGCAACGGCAGCAGCGCTTCTGATATCGTGCAATGCGCCCACGGACCCAGCGCGCCGAGTGGGGCCATGCATGAGGCAGGAGTCAAGCTCCACCACGCCTTCTTCATTGGGCAGCCCGCCCAAACCGACGCTGTCATCGTTAGGATCATCTTCAGGACCGGAGACTACGGCAAGAGCGGCATCGAGTGTATCAGCGCCGGAGCGCAGTTTTTCAAAGCCACGATCGATGTAGTTGTAACCATTGGCGGCGCAGATGATGATGTTCTTTGGATTGGGCGCGCGCGGCACCACTTTGTAAGGCGATTGCATTTTTCCCGGGTTGGCGTTCTGGCCGGAGGCGAGAGTGGCGGAAGTTACTGCCAGTCCGGCGAGGAAATCTCTACGCTTCATGAGGACCTCACTTTGCGGTAAATCAAAACTGAGAAGGATAACACTCAGAGTGGTTGGCGACTATAGGCTAGTGTCGAGACAGTTCTCGAAAAATCGTCTCTCAGAGAGCTTGCGGTTGCTGGATCTGTGCCCTTGGAGTCTGGCGGAGGTAGGGATTCCTCGCTCCGCTCGGAACTAAACTAAGCCGCCAGCCGCTCCGAGAGAAACACCATTGCGTCGCGCAGAGCTTCATCACCATTGCGGCCGCTGGCGAAAGGCGGATCGGAAATGCGCTTCCACACGCCTTTTTCCTGGATGTGAATGGCAACGTAGTAAGGCACATCA
>DASUBD010000505.1:0-2667 GCA_035763445.1 Candidatus Angelobacter sp. | reverse complement strand
GGGGAAATCGAGGGAAGCCCGGAATGGATTGACGCAATTGCCGCGCAGCTTGGCATTTCAGAGAGCCAATACATCAAGCTGTCATACACAGAGCTATTCCGGGAGTGGAAGCGAGCCAACGGCAGCTCGGCCGAGCACATGCTCTTCGCTAAATAGCCGAAAAGCGCGAACCGCTCTTTCCCAAACCTCCTTTTCATTCGTCTAAGACGACATGGCCTCACAACTAACATTAGCGAAACGACTCAGAAAGCGCCGGCCTGCACACACCAATCACCCGATCAAAATCTCCGCACCAGGCATTTCAGCGCTACAATTCTGAGCAAATCCAAGGAGATCCGCCAATGTACGACTACATTATTGTCGGAGCTGGTTCGGCTGGATGTGTTCTGGCCAACCGGCTGAGTGAGGATCCCAAAATAAAGGTCCTGCTGCTGGAAGCCGGCGGGCCTGATACGCGCAAGGAAATCCACATCCCCGTCGCATTTTCAAAGCTCTTCAAGACTCCCTGCGACTGGGCTTACTACACCGAACCTGAGCCTCAACTTGACAAGCGAAACCTGTACTGGCCTCGGGGGAAGGTGCTCGGCGGCAGCAGTTCCATCAACGCCATGATTTACATTCGCGGCCACCACTCTGACTACGACCGTTGGCGCGATCTGGGAAATCCGGGCTGGGGTTATGCCGACGTGCTGCCGTATTTCAAAAAATCTGAGAACCAGGAAAACGGCGCATCAGAATTCCACGGAACCGGCGGGCCGCTGCACGTGACCAATCTGCGGTCACCGAATCCACTGGCAGAAGCGTTCGTGGAAGCGGCAGAACAATGCGGCTACTCGCGCAATCCGGATTTTAATGGTGCTCAGCAGCAGGGCTTTGGGTTCTATCAAGTCACCCAGTTCGAGGGGAAGAGATGCAGTGCTGCCGCGGCTTTTCTCCAGCCCATTATGAAGCGGCCCAATCTAACGGTCCGCACTGGGGTGCAGGTCTTTGACATTATCGTTGAGAAGCGCCGCGCCGTAGCTTTGAGCTTCCAGCAGGGTGAAGGCAGCACCCAGGAGCAAGCTGAACGGGAAATCATTATCTGTGCCGGAGCCATTGGCTCACCGCAACTTCTTATGCTTGCCGGCATCGGCCCGGCGGATCATTTGCGTTCTCTTGGTATTCCGGTCAGTTGCGACCTTCCCGGAGTGGGCGGCAACCTGCAGGACCATCTGGCGGTGCCCGTTGTGTACCAGTGCACGCAACCCATCACACTTGCCAATGCTGAGAGCGTGAAGAGCCTGGCCAAGTACATGTGCTTCAAAAACGGAATGCTGACTTCAAACGTTGCTGAGGCCGGCGGCTTCACCACCACAAAACCCTCGTCACCCGCTCCCGACCTTCAGTTCCATTTCGGCCCTGGGTATTACGTGGACCACGGCTTCGCGACGTTCAAAGGACATGCCTATACTTTCGGGCCCACCATGATCCGTCCGCACAGCCGTGGCCGCATAGCGTTGCGATCCAGCAATCCCCTCGACTCACCTGTGATTCACGCCAATTACTTCCAGGACAAGCGGGACATGGACGTAATGCTGGAAGGGGTGCAGCTGGCGCGCACTCTGGCAGCGGCGAAAGCTTTTGACAAGTATCGCGGGCGCGAGATGCATCCGGGGCCAGATGCTGCTGACGACAAAGCCTTGCTGGACCACATCGCCAAATATGCCGCCACCCTCTACCATCCAGTTGGCACATGCAAGATGGGCAATGATCCTGATGCGGTGGTGGACTCCGAGCTTCGCGTGCGCGGTGTTGATGGGCTACGCGTTGTGGACGCCTCGGTTATGCCCACAGTGATCGGCGGCAACACAAACGCGCCAACCATCATGATCGCCGAAAAAGCCGCGGACATGATCAAAGGAACAGTTTCAGCGCGAGATCAGGCAGACTCAATCCTCAGCACCGCGTGACTGTTCCGCTGTCAAACACGGGAAGCAGCTGTTTCAGCGTTGATGCAGAGCTGCTGCTTCATTTATTGCTTGGAAGGCGTTCCCCAGATGGTTGAAAATGCGCCATTTATAATTCGCGCGCGACGGTTTGAAGCAGGACTAAAATATTTGTGGCAGGTATTTTTCTCCAAGGGTTATTTCCATGAAACGGGTGCTGTTCCTTGCAGTTCTTGGAGTTGTTTTCCTCATCCCTGCACATGCACAACGCGGCGGGATGGGGGGAGGCGGTGGAATGCGCGGAGGCTTCTCCGGCGCTCGCGTAGGTTCTGGTTTCCGCTCAGGTCCGGCCATGCCCTCACGCGGCTTTGCTCCTGGCGGCCGCGTTTTGGCTCCTGGTGGTCGCGTTTTGGCTCCGGGTGGTCGTGTCTTTGCTGTTCGTCCGGGCATCGCTCCGCGCGGCATAGTCGGAAGACCACCAGTTACTTCTTCACATGCGATTTTCACATTCAACCCAAGGCTTGCACGCGGACACCCGATTACCTTTCCTAACTGTATTGGCTTCCCCTGCTTCCCCGGCCATCATCATCATTTCGGGCACTTCGGGCACTCGTTCTTTTTCGGTTTTGGGAACCCATTTCTTTTTGGCAATCCATTCTTTTCACCGTTTGTGACGGCTGGTTACATTCCCGGATTCGATTATCCCTACGACTATTACAACAACTACAGTCAACCGCAGCAG
>DASUBD010000504.1:0-16092 GCA_035763445.1 Candidatus Angelobacter sp. | reverse complement strand
AGACATGTTCTATAATGGTTGCGCATTTGCCGCGTCTTTGTTCGGATGTCGGCCGCAATTCTGTATGCGAGCTAAAGAGAAGCAGCCAAGTCGTGATCGTCAAGTCCTCTCGGCTCAATTGCGTGAGTCCGACAGGGTGTATGCCAGCTTGCGTGAAATGGCCATCCGATTCAAGCTCAAGCCTGGTGAGCGCATGACAGAGCTCGACATAGCTGAAAGATTCTCGGTATCCCGCACCCCGGTGCGCGAAGCTCTGAACCGGCTGGTAAATGAAGGATTCCTGGTGCCGGATGGAGCACGTGGCTTTGCTGTTCGTGAACTCGATCCCAAGCAATGCTTTGACTTATATGAGCTCCGGTTGTCCCTGGAATCCACCGCTGTTCGATTGGCAGTGGAACGCGCGAGCGACGAGCAACTGGCCCAGCTTTCCACCATGGCAAAACGCGCGAATCGCGAACCAGCAGACTGTGGTGTTGAAAGAATTGTCGAGCTGGATGAAGAATTTCATGAGCAGATCGCGGCACTCTCCGGGAACGCCCAACTGGCCGAGACACTACGCAGCGTCAACGCGCGTATCCGCTTTGTCCGGCTGATAGACATGGAAGACCGGCCCCGTAGCCGTTCACTGGGGGATCATGTCACGGTGGCCCGCGCGTTGGAAGCACGCGACGCCGAGACGGCCATCAAGGCCATCGAGGAGCACGTCACCCGTAAATTGCAAGACATGGTGCAGGTTGTGCGCCGAGGCATCGCCAGAATTTACGTGGAAGATTTTGATCGACAATCAGGTAATTCCACGCATCACGCCGCCCGTTAAACCACTATCCTGACAAGCTCACCCCGCTCAAAAAGCCGCCCAAATGCGCGGTCAGTGCGACGACACATGCCCCTACCGACTCCAGTACAAGACAATACGCGGGAACCTGTGCTTCCGGCTTCCCGGCCGCCCGCCGGTGAAACCACCAGGCAATCCAGATGAGAACGGCGGAGAGAAAACCCAAAACCATGTGCTGAAGCAGCAAGCCTTTCAATGGCGCGGCCTGCAACTGCCATCGCCATGCGAGGATGCCTGTCCCCAGGACAGGCACAGACATGAACGCGGCCACAATAAGATTGTAGTAAGCCACCACTGCGAGTGCGGGCTTTCGCAGGAGACGGGCAACAAAATCAAACATCACCGCAACCAGAAACAGCGCGATGGGAAAATGGATCAGCACCACATGCTGGGCATGTTTTGCGAGCAGGGCCGATTTCAAATCGAAAGGATTCACAGTGTCGCGGGCTATTGAACGATCACATTAGCAGTCATTTTGGGATGGATCGAACAGACATAGTGGTAAGTCCCGGGCTTGCTGAACACGTAACTGAAATGTTCGTCCTTCTCCAGCAGCTTCGATTTGAAGGTTTTATCGTCACTCACCACGTCATGCGGAACAATGTCAGTGTTGACCCATGTAACAGTCGCGCCGACCGGGACCGTGATGGGGTTCGGGTTGTAAGTGAAATTTTGGATCTTAATAGTTACTGATGACGCGCTTCCCGCGCTGCTGCGGCATGGCAGCGCAGCGCTCAATACAGTGAGGGCGAGCAGCAACACATAGCTCTTCATCGTTTAGTCCCCTTGATGATGGTGCGAACGGTTGTGCGACGGCTCACAGGCGTCCTGCTCTTCTGCAAAACGGCAGCGGGTGAGGCCCGCCGGCAAAGCCGTGAAACTGCTTCAGGAATGCTATGGATGGCTCCGACAAGCGTCGGCTGCCCCCAGCGCGTGTGATACTCATTTTCCGGAATGGCCGCCAGAGTTACCGATAATTCGTGAAAAATTCTGGGATCGGCAACCTCGAAGTAGGTGATGAAGTCCAGGTCATCGAGCCCCGTGCTGTGATAGAGCTCCCGTTTTACATTCGCCAGATAGGGCAATGACTTCTGAGTGTGAAGCTCGATGTCACTTCGCTTCTCAGATTCCGGCCTGTTCCACCATCGCGCACTTTTCTTGACTGGGATCACAATGGCGAACACCGGATCGCCGCCTTTGTATGTGCTTGAAGTCAGCTGCTGGTCTAAAGCGCTGGACTTTTCCGCAGTAATGTATTGTCTGCTTTTGCTCAAACCGACAAGGGTTTCAACGGGCTGGGATAGCGACCCAAGCGGAGTTAAGCGAAAATCCTGGAGAAAGTTCTGTGCTTCAGCCAGATCCAGAGAACGGACGCGCAAAAAATAATCGCACCAGGCCTCAAGCCCGCGAGTGAGATAGATTTCTACCGCGACTTGCCGTTCGCAGTTCAGCAGAAAGTTCTCGCTCTGGTCAGCAGCGCTGGGCTGCCGGCCGGGTTCCATGGTCTCCCATTCGCGCACGAGCCTGAATGCAGAAATCACGACGAAGACCCCGGGCGCACCATCGACCTCGGTTCTCTTCAACATCGGCCGCCTCTCGCACTTGCTTTGTTAAAGCCGCACCAGGTCGCAGCCCAGGTCACGACTTTTGGTTGATATATTTGCCATCAATGTAGTCCTTCATGGTCTGGCTCTCATTCCCCGGAGTAAATCCGGTAAGCGTCGGCGCCCACGGTCCATGACCATCGACGCCGCCGTCTTCTGCCTTGGTCAGCTTCACAAGGGCTTCTTTGTACGGGGTATTAACGCCATAGGCGTCGTTGCCTTGTCCTTGCGATATGCCCTGACCAACGGAGTTCTTACGAACCAGGTCATCTGTCATCATGGTCGGCTGGCAATAGACGCGAACGCAGCTTTGCAGTGAGCCGCTGCGGAAACTGGATTCATAACCAGAATCAGTCAGCGTCCTTCCGTCTTTTCGCATCCGTTGCGCGGCCACAGTTCGCGGCGTGGCAGCCCAGGGCGCGTGGCGTGAGATGACCATGCCCGGACGTGTGCGCGGATCGTAGCGTGCGCGTATTTTCAGCCTTGCCGCCTGATACAGGGTGTCGTCAGGCTTCCAGCCAGTGTAAGGACGGTCTTCACTGTTCGCATCAACGTAAACGTAATCACCATCCTGAATGCCCAGCGCCTTGCCGTCATCAGGGTTGATGCGCAACTCTGGTTCTCCCGGCCCGGGCGAGCGCTTGTCAGTACGGTATGGATCACCAAAGCTGGAGCCCCAGATGGAGTTCCAGTCTGCCATCATCCAGGATGAGTGGGTGGAGTGGCGGGTCTTTGTGGTGATGAAGACAAACCGGTAGCCCTTTTCCACCAGAGGATTGCGAGTGTTCTTCACCGCATCCCATTCCATCACGAGGTTGCGCTTTGCTCTCTCGTCAGCCCCCGTGGCGGTTGAGGGCACGTTCCTCGGCTCCGGCCGCAGAGCTTCCGCGTGGCCGCTCACGATCACGTTGGGCAAGTATTGCGTGGCCTCGATGGGCTCGCGGTGAATGATGACGTTTTCGCCTTCCCTGATAAAGGTGTCCTCCTCGCGATAGAATTCCAGCCGGCCGGTTTTGTTGTAGAAGGGCACGCTTTCTTCGATCTGCTCGAAACCGGTGATTCTTGGATAAGTACGGAAATTCATCAATACCGAGCGGCCCGATTTGATGATTTCTTCCACGTTGTAACCTTTCAAGGTGGTTGACGCGTCCATTAGCCGCTGAATGTAAAACTCCGCCTTACCCTCCAGGATGTACTTGAAATAAGCCTCAAAGCGTGGATCTCCGGTGAGTTCGGTTAGTTTCGTCGCGACTCCAGCAACAGTTTCCGCATCCATGCGGGTATCAAAAATCGGCTTGAGACCACCTTTCCATATGCTGCAAAAGGGATTGGAAGAAGAGCCTGTTATGTCCGGCAGGGTGGTTTCAAGCCAGCTCGGGACGGGAAGAGCGATGTCAGCATAGTCGCAGCTCAGGTTGTATTCCCAGTCGTTATTGATGACCAATTCCACTTTTGGCAACTCGGTGTTGATCACCTTGTAGAGCCAGGGGGCGTTGTTCAACATGTTGGTATTTGCGGTCCACATCATTTTGGTCGGTGTGGGCATGTGGGTCTTGCCCGTGCCCCACGCTGGCCCGCCGTTGATCCAAAACACCGGGTGCTCTTCCGTGAAGTATTTTCTGATCTTTGGTTTCGGTTGGTCAGGATTAAATGGATCTTCCGCCACATAAGCGGCGAGCCCGTCCATGGAATTTACTTTGTAATTTCCCGCCCACGTTCCCGGACCGGCGCCGAACTTTCCGATATTTCCCGTCAGGGTACATATAAGGATGGCCGCCCGGCCCTTCAGGTCCGCGTGATAGTAATGGTTCACGCCTTCGCCTGAGTGGATGGCAAAAGGTTTTATCGTGCCGATGTCGTGAACCAATTGCTCGATGAGGTGCCGGGGCGTGGTTGTGATCTCAGAAACGCGATCGAGCGTGTAGTATTCCAGCACCTCTCTCTGGATGCTGAAACCTGTGCGGCACTTGACGCTCTTCCCGTCCACAGTTTGAACTGTAAATTCTCCATCCAGGACAGGGTCGATGCCTTTTTCAACCATCTTCTCCCCGACCTCTTCGCGTGTCAGCACGGCAGGCTTGTTGGTCTTAGAGTCCCAAACAACGTAATCGCCCCATTGGGCGCGCAATTTGGGATCGATCTGCTGCACCTCTTTGCTGTACCCGGTATTCTCTGCGTTCTTATAATCGGGGATGATATCTGCGGCGCGCAGCTTCTTGAGGGTATCCATGCAGACAAGCAGCGGCATGTCAGAATGCTTCTTCAGGAACTGCTCGTCATAGTACTTTTTTTGGATCAAAAGATTGGCAATCCCCAGCAGCAGGGCTATGTCCGAACCGGGCCGCACCGGAACCCAATAATCCGCCTTTGAAGAAGTCGGATTGTAGTCGGGGCCGATGACGGCAATTTTCGCCTGGCGCTCCATGCCTTCTACCATCCAGTGCACGTCAGCCATCTTGTGTTCGACAATGTTCTTGCCGATCATCACTATCATCTTGCTGTGACGCATATCGGCCATGTCGACATCAAAGGCGTTCACGCCGGTAACCTGGGGAAACCCGGGATCCATGTCGCCGAGATACTCATAGGTGGTCCAGTGCCGCGCGCCGATTGCTTGTGCCGGCTCAACCTTTCGCACATGCGTATCGACCAATGACAGCATGTTGGCGAAGCGCACCAGCGATCCCTGTTTTGAAACCGGGCCGCAGGCAGCAATAGCACAGCGCATCTTGATGACCTGTGTGCCCACGCCGGCCAGCTTCTCAATCATTTCTTTGGGATATCCCTGAGCCTGGAGCAATCTGGCGCCTTCATCGCCGCCGTAGGTCTGGACGATGTTTAAAATGGCTTTGGCGATCCAGGTAAAAGCCTCGTCCCATGTAACTCTGATCCGCTCGTCCTCACCGCGATTGCGAAAGTATTTTTCAACGTAGTCCCCTTGCCGCGGGAATCCGGCCCTGGCCCATTCCATCCAGCCTTTGCGAATGGTGGGAAATTTATGACGGTGCGGGCCATAGACGCGCTGAATCAGGTTGTAACCTTTAAGGCAGCCGCGCGGCCCCCATGCGGCTGAAACCTTGTTGCCGTATATATCGGCGACACCCGCTGTGTCATAAGCCTGCTCGATACGAAGCGCAACTCCATTACGCACGAAAGCCGTCAAGCGACAATTATGAGTGTCATTGGGAACGCAAAGGAAATTGAAGGCAGAATCATAACTGTACTGGTCACGATAGACCTTTTCCCATCCGCGACTGGGGTAATAATCAAGCAGATTTTCCACCGAGTCCATGGCCGACAGCAAAGTTGGTCTTCCACTCAAGACCATACTTGCAAAAAAAGAACCACCCAGCTTAAGAGCTTCACGTCGGGTCGTTACCGGCATGGCTATTCCTTTCCTCCAGAAGCATGTTGAACAGATGTTTGCGGCTGCTGCGTGATCTGCGTGAGAGATCCAACCGGCTGCGAGCCTTCCTGGCAACCACAGGCTGAAGCTTGATCTGCCGGTGGATCCGCCTCGCATGAAGAAGTTCGCAGCTCCGCCCCCCAATACCTGGCTTCCGCGGACATGAAGACTTCCATAAGAGCCGCAACTCCCAGGTAAAAATCGAGACGCGTTTCTTCCCGCAGCTTGCAAGCAAAGATCGCCCCCCAACGCGACAGATGCGAGGCAATGAACAACTTCTGCGCTCTGCGGCACACCTTCACATTTGCGGCCTGATTCAACTCGCGCGCATGGGCCTCTTTCGCGGCAAGGAGGTTCATGAAATCCAGTTCTACGGCAATGTGATCTGGGCGCTCGCCCACGCCGGTGGCCAGCTGCACTCCGAAATTGGAGTACATGCCGGTGACGGATGAGATGACGTGTGACCAGTTGAACGAGCTGCGCGATACATAGTCGGCCTCGTACTGCGGGCAATGCAGGTTCAGCGCGAACAAACGGGTGTATTCGGCCATAAGAGCATCGCTAAACATCACGCCGGAGGGAGGGTTAAGTTTTTCCAGAAAACTGAAAGTACGCGTCCCCAGGTACTTTGCCGGCAAGTATCCGAGAGCATCCTCGATCAGTACGGGCAGGATCCCCTGCTCCACCGCATCGCATATCGCACGGCGTGGAGCAGAGAGCGCCTGTGCCAGAACGGCGTAGAGCGCGGCACGATAGCGCGCCTTTCCAAATCCCTGCGGCCGGGGCGCCTGGCCTCTGCTGGTCTCAATCTGCGCAATCATCTTCTGGTTTTGCTCCGCTTCTAAGTAATGTTGAGGTGGCGCTTGGGACGTATGTATTTCGGTTCTTCTACCGGCACACGCACGAGTTCGGCGCCAGTTTCGTCATAGCCGATGGCTTCTGTCTCGCTCACCTTGTATTTTGCGATTACTACCTGGGTTGTTCCGAACAACTGCAGCACAGCCAGCAGCCTGGGAGTGGGATTGGAATATCTCTCAATGGCGTGATCCACGCCGGGACCAAACATCTGATAGAGGTATTTGCGCGGCGCCCACCGAGGCGGGATGTAGTACACGTTGGGCTCGGTGCCAAACTGAGGATAGAGCGGGAGCGCTATTTTTTCCTCGTGCACCAAATAGTGGACGGGATTTTCCGGATCATCAACCCATCCCTGCAAACGAATCTTGCCTACGCAGGAAGAATTACAGCGTGTAACCATCGGGTGACCTTGCGTGATGGGGTCCTTGCCCTCCAGCCGGGGATAACAGCCGATGCATTTTTCTGAGGTACCTGTCATCTGGTTGTACATGGACTTCTTATAAGGACAGGCTTCCACGCATTTGCGATGACCTCGGCAGCGCTCCTGATCGATCAGGACGATGCCATCTTCTTCGCGCTTGTAAATGGCGTGGCGAGGACAGGCAGCCAGACAGGCAGCGTAGGTGCAGTGATTGCAGATGCGGGCAAGGTAGAAGAAGAACGTCTTATGTTCCGGCAGCTCAGAGCCGCGCATCGTCATTCCGTCTTTAATTTCCGGGTGTTCGTTGGCGGTGTCCTCATAAATATTGGGATAGCGCCACTCCTGATCGCTGGGCAGATATCCCACGACCTTCTGCGGCTCCTCGCCGACACGCGTCTGTGCCGCCTCGAACAGGGTCTCACCAGAGTAAACACCATACGGCGCATCCTTATCGCCTTCGCCTTTCTTCCATCCAGGCTGAGGGCCGAGCATGTCCAGCGTCTTAACGTCCCAGCCATGCGGATAGCTTCCGAAAGGCTTGGTCTCGACGTTGTTCCACCACATCGATTCCTGTCCCGGCGAGTGCGTCCAGGTGCTTTTGCATGCCATGGTGCATGTCTGGCAGCCGATACAGCGGTTGATATTGAAGATGACGGCAAACTGGCGCTGGGGGCGCGGTTGCTTCTGGGGAAACTCCATTGGACGCCCAAGCTGCCAGTTGTGGACTTTCGGCATATTGTTCCTTTCTTTTCCGTCGTGTCCATTAATGCTGTAGATCAATGCGGCCGATTCAAGGCCGAAAGCGGGACGAAGTCCGCTCGGGACATCTCCTCCCGGATTACGTGCAGTGGCTCCTGCCTGCCCACAGGGTTACTGGTTCCCATGACTGCACGAATCAGGGACTTCACGAATTCCGGCCCCTTCGCGCGGTAGACGGTGTGAGGCCCCCGAAAGAAGGGATCGGCAAAGGTAGTGAAGATCTGTTCCTGAGACCAATCCATGCGCGCAAGCTCTTCCACAAACGTGAGCCCCATCTCTTCAATACTCTCGTCGTCTCCTTCAATGAAGGTTCCTACGAGTTCCATGGGATCATCATCTTCAAATTGTTTGTCTGCCATGTGCCGCTCCAATGATTGAAGTTTGGGTTTGCTATTTCCGCGCGAGGATGAGTGCATTCCAGTTGGAAATTGCTTTCTCTCCGTTGCGCTGCGCTTCACTGCCGTTCCAGATGGCGAAACTGATCTTGTTATCGCGGCCCGCGGCGTCAATCCCACTTTGGGGCGCCAGCTTACGCGTGAGCACGACATGCCAGCGTCCGTCACGCCACACACCCCTCCCGGTGACCAACTGCTGAGCCAACGGCTTAGGCGCAATGGTGCCGAAACCCCTTGCGGTAGCTTCTTCAATGGGCGAGGAGCGCTGGGCAAATGCAGTCTGGTTGCCCGCCTCACGCGCTGCTGCCGCAGGCAAAGGGTACTCACTTTGAATCATGAATGGATGCGCATCCTGAACACCCGTCCTGTGGCCGGTATCGATTTGCGCCTGCCAGTCTGCTTTCCATTGCCAGATAGTCACTTCAGAATTGCGATCGCCCATCGCAATGGGAGCATTGCCCGGCCCGGTAAAGAACTGGAGAGCTACCGAATCCCGAAAGTCCTGCGGACGTACGGTGGAAGTATCCTGGGTTGAGTCATCCCACTCCACCAGGAAAAGGATGGTCTTTTCGTCATTGAGTGAACGTACCGATAAGACGGGGGAGGACGCGGAGCGATTCCACAGCGAGATCATGGGTATGTTGATCTGTGGAGCGGCACTCCAACTCGCGGCGAATGGATCATCAACGGGTAGTCCTCTCCTGCTATGCGCGGAAACAACCACACCGGAGCCGGAATTTGCCTCCGCAGAACAGCTGGGTAATCTGCAGAGCGAGCGTACGTAGTAGGCGAGCTGCCATCGCTCCACTTCGCTCAGCTGCCCATAGGACGTCATGGGCGTGCCTTCCATGCCGGTGGAAATCCGAACAAAAAGATCGGAGACGGACGCACCACCTTTGAATGGACCGGTGGTGAAATTTCGTGGAGCAATCGGGAAGCCCGAGTCGTCTTGCAGAGTCTTTACGGCTGGGCCATCTCCCCTGCCTTCCGGCCCATGACAGCTTCCACATTGGAGTTTCTCGTAAACCTGCCTGCCCTGGGTGACCAGTTCAGCGCTCGCTGCAGGCTGGCCGGCAACATCAAACGGTGGCTTGCGCCGGCTTTCAGGAACAGCAAACCTCGTGGAAAACGTTTTCACGTACTGCACCAGCAACAAACGCTCGCTCTCACTCAAGAAAGCAAAACCAGGCATGGCAGAACCAGGTATGCCACGTGTGATGGTTTTGAGAAGGTCTGCATCCAGCGGAGGAGAGCCCTTTGGAGTGGAGCGCAGGCGAAATTCGCCGCTGGTAAGGTCACGAGGTCTGGGAAACAAAATGTCACTCGCCTCGCCGTCTCCTTTACCCTCAGCACCGTGACAGTAGGCGCATTGCACTGAGAAGAGCTTTTTCCCCTGCTCAACGGCATCTTGACCAACTCCGACAGAGGTTTGGGCCTGCGCAGCAGCACCGAGCAGGATGAGGCAAGCACCGAGAAAGAGTTTGATAAGAAGACGGTGCAGCAAAGGAACGCGGGCGCAAAATATTGTATACATATTCTGAATACAATGTCAGCGCACAATACTAAACACGAATCAATGTTTGTCAATTGCAAAAAACATAAAAAAGTTTTTCTCTTCCCAAAATGGGAATGAGGGCAAGTCGATGGTTGACGGGAGCCAAGCAGAAGCTGTTTAGGCAGGCGAAGCGTCAATTTCAGGTACATCGACCATCAAGGCACTTGACCGTTGGGCAAACCGGGGACAGGTGCCCTGAGCGCCCGTAGCACGCGTTGTAGTATTGCGCAGATCGCCCGTGCACACGCCGGAACAAAATGCTTAACGAGTCTTCCCGCGCAGGCACTGCAATCGGGTGGACATGATTGCTCATCAGGCAATATCCCAGGATCCGTACGCCAGCATCAGGCAGGTTCTCTTGCACCAGCCTTGGATATGGAAGCGGGTCCTGATCTTCAGAGAAAACCTCACGCCGATCTACGCCCCGCTGGGTAATGTGGCAGGGTACTTCCGGCAAAACACATCGGTTGCGCCGTGGCATGGGCAAGGATTGTACAAGAAAAATCGCTCAGTTCAGGCTGTCCCCTTTTTTCCCTGAACCGCAAGGACATAAATCGTTTCTGCCGAGTCTCCGCGCCTTTCTCCAAAACGCGTACGGGAGCCACGAAGGCCTGTCACCCGCGAGAGTGCAGCGCCGACAGGCGCGGCAGAGAATAGCCCAGCGTGAGGCGAGCGACCGCAGAGAGTGGAGCCGTAACGCTGGGTAACCGGAGTATCAGACCAACTCCGTACTGCCGTAGGCTGGAGCGGAGCCGAACCGGGGTCCCCTGGCGCGCCCGATTTTGGCGCGACTGGGGTGGGGAGGCGGAGCGACAATAAAAAACGATTCTCATGCTCGTTTGGAATCGCTTGCACCGAACACGTTTCCACCGAGCTCGCGATCCATGTGGTGCTCAAGAAAAGCGAATAGAGCACTGGGACTGAGTGCTGAGTGGCTGAGTGCTGACTGCTTCTCTTAGTGGTGAACGTCCCGTCTGTCCCCCGCGGCTCCCCGCGGCTCCCACCCTCAGGGTTGATCAGTTCTCCAACAATCCCCCCGATAGCTGTACCTGGACCCGACGAGGTGGCAGAAACGCTCCATATGGACGCGTATCCGTTCGTTGCAGGAGGCTGTGTGTGTTGTTGCTGCTGGGTCCGTTGCTGTTCCTTTTTGTCTGACGGACCTTGAAAGCCGGAAAGCCGGGGACAGACGGAAAGCCGGGGAAAGCCGGGGACAGACGGGTTTTCCCCGGTTTTCTAACGGGCGCGATTGTGGCAAAGCGCGCCGTCTTTTCAAAACGCCGCACACCTGGGCGATTCGGATAATCGCTTTTCTCGAACTCACTGAGCGTCATTGACTGCTCAACTTGCGCTAGCAAATCTTTCGCTCGCATGCCTTCTGGATGGGACAGAAGTACCTCAAAGACCTTCCGCACGATTTCGCCGATTCGTTTACGCGTTATTTCCGGCATTTTCTGTGTTCCCTTTGTTGGGAGAAGCTAGCGCAACGAATTTATGCTCATACCATCTCCCGACCATGGTGTCTTGTTTCTGAAACGAGTCTGACCTGTACAACTTGCCGCTCACCCCCTCATAAAAACAGACGATCTTGCGGCGCGGATTTGCAACCGCGTAAGCGGGCAGCCCAATTTTGCATCTTTGACGAGGTTCGATGAAGCTGACTCGGCCAGCAGGAGCCTCCAATGACCCTGGACGGTCATCTTCCTCGGGCCACAGCCACCACTTAATAGAAAGAGCGGGGCCAGTGCCGATATTCGCTAGGGTCAAATCCCCGGTCACCTCCTGCAATACTAGGATTGGTCGCGAGGCTCCTTCCAGTTGCTCTGCTGAAAGTATGGTCTGGCTGGCAGCGATCTCAGCCTGCTTCATCGCAGTAGCCGCCTGCTGAGCTGAAGCTTTCTCAATCCTGCGAGTGCTCACGACGTAGAACCACAGCAGGACAGCGTTCGCGAAGAGGAGCCCAATTTCGAGCCACCTATAAAGACCCTCGCTCATCGCGCCGACCCCGCGGATTGTCTGCCCTGCAACGTTTCCCATCTGTAAGTGCTTGCCTTCACGCCTGCGTAGTTGGCATCGAGTTCAGGCTCCATCAGGCAAATTGCAGCAATCCGCCGCGCCACATCTCTAACGTGGCGTGCTTCGTCTGCAGAGATTGCACGTTTCAAGATCTTCCCTTCCCTGTAGCTTAGCCACTTCTTTATAACTTGGTATCCGCCGATCGTGTAGAACCACACAATTTTAGGGATGTTCTTCCAATAAGCGTGCTCGTTCATAAAAACATCGAACGTGCTTTCACCGATAAGGTCCAAGGCTTCTTCGAGGGTGAGGCCGAGATCCTGTGCGCCCTTTTGAATCAGCTCTTTCTCTTCGTTGGAGTAATCTCGCTCCTCGACTCTGCCGCTGCCTGGCATAACAACACCTTCTTTGCCTGGATGTCCCCAGCCTGCGCTTATTATCAAATCCTCTTTTGGGATCAACGGCTTTCCTGTTAAAGAAACAGGATTGCACATGGTTCTCAAATCCGGCCGGACATTTCCTGTCGTGATCGACTCAACCTGTGCTTCACTGTCGAGCAGCTTTGCTATCCTCTCGCCCAATTCTGCCGACTTCACTAACGCTTCGGCCGTAGCGGGCATCGGTATCCGCGGCCAGTCCTGCCGCATTCCGTCCTCGTTGGCGCGAAGATATGCGGGTGAGTACCCAATTGCTAAGGCATGCCTCCAGACTAAAGGACCCGAACCTCCGCTAAACCTGAGTGCGTCTGAAAGATAAATTTCCGAAGTTTCCGAAAGATTGTACGAAGGCCGATTGGAGCCCCCATCTGACAATTTGCCTTGTCTGGTTGCTGCCCTTTTTAATGGGAAACATGCCGAACCGGGTCGCGTGAGATGCCGATCGGCGAGTCTCGGCGTCGCATAAAACGGAGTACCCTCGCGGTCCCGCTCCCTTTTCTGACGCGAGATAAGAAACCAGTTGTCGGAAGCAGCTGCTTCAAATAGATCCTCTCGTTTCTCATCGAGAAGCTTGGTATCAGGATCCCAGTAGAGGTGCAGAGTGTCGAAAGGGCGGTACTCATAATTTAAGATCGCGCCTACGCCTGTGCCCCGTTTTTGCAGCTGCTCGCGTGTGTGTCGTGCGTCATATCGTTTTGTTGAAGTCATTACGTCGGGGTTGATGCGCGCCATTTCGTCGTGGCCAAGCTCTTTGTCAAAATAATGTTTCAGCCTTTCCTCGAGTTTTTCCTTAGAGATGTCGACGAGGAATGAATCTCGACTGGTATTGATTCCAGGACTCATCATCTCGAATAATTCAGTAATTTTTGGCCAACTCTCGTAGGCTGCCTCGATCTGATGGGGCATGAAGGGAAACCCGGCCTGTGCGGCTGGGCGCAGTTCTTCGTAAGCAAACCGGCTGCTCTCATTCAGAGCTTTCAGAAGATCAGACCTTTTCTCGGTGCCCCAGAACTCGCGGAAGGCGACAGTCTCGGCTTGTTTGTGTTTGGCGCGGCGAACCAGCAGCGCAATAGATGTGCCAATCTGTATGCCGACAGGGTTTTGCTCGGTAGAAAAAACGCTCGGGTCGGGTTTGCCATCTGGTGTTCTCTTGCCCGTCCGGAATGCATCGCCGTTGAGCGAATCCACCCAGATGTTGTCAAACACCTCAAGGTAGCGTTCGCGCATTCCCGTGTGCGAAAGGCCATCCAGCCATGAGTAGTTTGAGATGTAGCACACCACTCCGGACCCAGTTCGTTCCACAATCTTCCGCTCTCCCGTCCCGTTCTGGACTCGAGGGCGAGGGCGTCCGCGCACCATGCCAATGCCTCCGACGGCTTAGGGGTACCCGCTCTTACGCCCCACGAAACCAAAAGCGGGCGTCGCACCCCGCGAGGCGAAAGGCGCGCAGACAGGAGTGTCTGCGCCACACGATCCCAGGCCAGCCCCAGTGCCGTCGATCCCAAAGCCTGCGCTATGGTGGCTGACACCTGCCGGTACGCAGGTTGGAAAACGGAGTGCAATTCCTGCGGTGTACGAACTACGTGGCGCGCATTGGCCTATTTCGCTATTGATTCGCGGGCGAAGAGCGTGCTATTCTGGACGGCTTTTGGGCAAAGCTGCTGCTCCTAGCTCCTAGCGGCTAGCCAAATCGCCCCCACCCCAGGGCGGATGGAAATGGATCTTTGACAATTTGGCTTCTAGCTACTAACCGATAGCTCTGGCTAATGCTTTAGGTATTAACTAAGTGCTAATATATCGCTCTTTTTTGAACCAGCACGAACGCAAAAAGCGCAAAATCAACGCCGGGGTTGACTCCGCTAAGTCAATATTTTTCGGGGTTGACGGGGTGGGGGTGGGCCGTGGTCTAAGGTTTACCAAGACCTAAAAATCGCCGACACCCTGCCCCAGAAATCCAAGACCGGGATTTCCGGGGAGCCCGTCGCGCGAGATCGACGTCATCGCGCGACATCCCACCCCGCCAAGCAAAAGCGGCTTGTCGGGGGCCCCGGTCATCGCCGACATCGGGAAGGGCAAAGGCCCAATCTTGCCGTAGATGAACGCTGATCAAACGGCGCGAAAACCCGATCGCGACCAACTGTGGCCATCAGAATCTGGAGAAAAAACAGGGCGCTACGGAGCGCCCTATCGGAATTCGAGGGCAAACAGCCCCTTGAAAGAGTTCCTAGTTCTGCTGCACCAGATTGATCCCGGTGACGTTGCCCTGGGCATCCAGCGTGTCGCCGGTGGCGAGGCCCTGGATTCGCAGGGTCTGGTCGGCGGCGCTCAGCGAGACGTACCTGGCCAGGAAGGTTCCATCCGATTGCAGCACGGCTTCAATCTCCACGAACTGGTTCTTCTGCAGGCCGGCAAACTGAGTAAGACCGCCATCGAAGACGGTGTTGGCGTCGGTGACGATCCGCGCGGTACCGGTGACGCTGGGTACCTGGAAGTCAAACGAGTTGGCGGGAGATGCCGGAAGGTTGACCACTTGTCCGACAACGTCGACGAGTTGCATGCCAGGCGTGATTTGGGGCGTGATGGCGGATGCGTGGACGACTGGGGTAATGGTGTAGTTTCCGCCGGCGTCGACGGCGACGGAGTTGCCAATGTCAAAATCCAGAGCCAGACCCAGCGTTCCGCCTTGCGGCAGAATGATCCCGGTCAACGGCACGGAGATTGAGGTCTGCGCCAGCGTGACATTGCTCACCTGAGTGGGAACGCCGTTGCTCATTACGATTAACTGCGGATTGGCGATGGCAAGGGTGATGGAAGAGTAAGTGGCCGCAGGCAAACTTGTGGCCGGCATGGCGAGTGTGGGTGCAAGGTTGAGGTGCGCGAGCTCAAGCGGCAAGGCGCCACTGGTGAGGTTGGTGGTGACACCGTTTGAGTCCGTGACGCTGACGGGCGTGAGGTTGAGGCGGAAGGAGGCGATGTTACCTGAGCCGGTGGCTTGCATCAGTACGACCATGTTTCCTGAAGCAGCGTTGGATACGTTCACAGTTACTGCGGCGCTGGTTGTCTTGTTGCCGGCGGCGTCACGAGCAATGGCGGTCAAGGTGTGCTGTCCGTTGGCTGTCTTGGTGGTATCCCAGCTGATGCTATAGGGCGATGCAGTTGACTCCGCGCCTAGATTGGCGCCGTCAAGTTGGAACTGCACTCCGACGACTCCGACATTGTCTGACGCTGAGGCCGTGATGGTGGTGCTGCCATGCACGGTGCTCCCGCCGGAAGGCGCGGTAATGCTAACTGTTGGTGGAACGGTGTCAGCGGTAGTGGTGCTGGAGAGAGCGGTATTCATGTCAGACTGGATCTGTGCCGCTGTGAGAGCGATGTTATAGACGCGTACTTCGTCAATCGCTCCCAGAAAGTGCTCGCCCCATAGAGTGTCTCCGCCTATGTGCAGCGCCCCTGTCGAAGTCTGCACCGTGCCGGTCTGGTTGCGGCTGGCTGCTAATGCGCCATTGACGTACAACTGTTCTGCTGTTCCGTTGTAGACCACAGCCAGGTGCGTCCAGCTGTTCAGCGCCTCACCGGTGGTTCCCGTCACCGTATCCTCGGCTCCAATGTAGACACCGCCCAGAGGCGCTGCTGAGTATCCGGAACGATACAGATAGTACGCAGTGTCGGTTGGCATCTCCTTGAAGATGACAGCCTGGAAGCCGCTAGCTGTCGAGGTTGGCTTAATCCAGGCTTCGAGCGTAAGAGCTGTTTTCAGGTCGAGACTGGGCGATTCCGGAATAGTCACCAGGCTGCTTGTACCGTTG
>DASUBD010000503.1:0-3835 GCA_035763445.1 Candidatus Angelobacter sp. | reverse complement strand
CCTACACCACAGGCGCGGCCTACGCCCAGTTTGCGGAACTCAACAAAGGTACGCTTGCGCCCGGAATGCTGGCTGACTTTGTGGTGCTCGA
Source organism: Candidatus Angelobacter sp. (assembly GCA_035763445.1). GTDB lineage: Bacteria > Acidobacteriota > Terriglobia > Terriglobales > Acidobacteriaceae > Angelobacter. Next base: position 3,744 of record DASUBD010000503.1, on the reverse strand, counting down.
TCGCGACCTCACCAAGGTTGATCCGCCGGAAATCCTGAAGACCAAAGTGCTGCGAACGGTGGTGGGAGGCAAGACTGTGTATGAAAGCAAGTAACTTCCAATCGTGCCGCCATTACTCGGTCGGCACCACTTGCTGGCGCGCAAGCCTGCGCCGTTTATAGGAATCCGTCAGAAGCCATGCCATGTAGAGCACGATGATGAGATTGATCAGCAGGATTGCCCACTTGGGCCCATTCGGATGATGAAATAGTTCGAGAATCTCAAAAGGAATGTAAACTCCACCGGAGATCAGGGCGAACCACTCCGCCCATTCCTTCTCCAGCCATAATCCGGCTGCCTCCGTGAAACGAATGGCGGCGTAAATCAGGACGAGAAAAATCACGACGCGCAGATCGCGGCCATTAATGGTCTCAGCAAAGCGCATGAAGGCTATGGCGACATGACGGTCTGGAGCAATATGAAAACGCCGCAACATATGCTCGGCCACTCGAAGCAGATCTTTGTGCCTGAGGGTTAGAATCCACCACGCGCCTGCCACGGCCAACGCACCTTTCAGCGCCTCAAACAATGCGACGCCGCGCAGGCCAAAGTGGCGGACAAGAAAGCTCTTGGAGTGGGAACTCATTCGGTGAGACGTTCGATCTATTGTAACTGGCTGGCCCTCCGGGCGTCTCAACCGGAAGTTCAACGACTGATTCATACCTCACCGAAGCGGGCGCGCACAGCGGAAGCTCGAAAAGCAAAGATGCGCTCCACGTCACGTCGCACAAACAAGTTGTGGGCCATTCGACCAAACGGCCCCAGCGGAAGAGAGTAGAGCACCTCGTCATGGATCCGGGTGTTTCCATCCTCAGGGACAAATCGGTGAGTGTGCCGCCACAACTCATAAGGTCCCTGAAGCTGCAGGTCGATGAACCGGTACGGTGGCTCCCATTCCACAATCTGGCTGGTCCAGCGCAACGGAAGACCATGCAATTTGAGTCTGTATTCAATGAGAGTTCCCTTCTGAACTGGTTCAGGCACAACACTCATTACCTGAAACTTGAGCCATTCAGGAGTAATGGCCTCCAGATTTTCAGCGCGTGAGAAAAACGCGAAGACCTGCTCCAAAGGCTGAGGGACAAGCTGATCATGGGTGATTTTGTAAGGAGGAGACATCAGTTTCAGAATGAGATGCGTTGATAGCCCTTCGCGCGAAACACAGGCGCATGTACACTGCTCAGGCATGTTCTCCAAGACAATCTCAATCCTGCTGGCGCTCGGAATGGCAACTCCTCTGTATGCACAATGCTGCCCGGATAAACCCTCGACCGAAAAACGAGAGGTGATGTGGCAGAAGCTTCAGGCCGATATCAGGCAGGTGGATCAACAGCTCGATGGCGTTCTGGCCGTCGCAGTCAAAGATCTGACATCGGGCGAAGAATACTTCCTTCGCGGTGACGAGTTGATGCCGCAGGCGAGTTCCATCAAAATCGCGGTTCTGGCCAACCTTTATTTGCAGGCGCAGCAGGGAAGACTGAAACTCACAGACCCTTATGTGGTGCGAAAGGAAGATCTTGTTCCCGGCAGCGATATTATGCTGGGATTAACTCCGGGCGTTACCCACCTGACATTGCGGGACCTTGCCACAATGATGGTGGCCGTGAGCGACAACAGCGCCACCAACGTTCTGATTGATCGCGTTGGCTTCGACCACGTGAACGCAATGCTCGACAGTCTGGGCCTGCACAACACCAGATTGCGGCGGAAGATGATGGACCTGAAAACCGCGGGCGAGGGCCGTGAGAACGTCTCGACGCCTCGCGAAATGATGACGCTGCTGGAGACAATCTATCGCGGCAAGCTGCTGAACAGAGAGCTGACCCAGGACTTCATGACCGTCCTGAGCACGCACAAAGAGAGTTCCATGCTGCAAGCACTGCCTGATGATGTGACTGCAGCCAACAAGCCGGGAGAACTGGAAGCAGTGCGCAACGATTCCGGAATTGTTCTGATCAAGAATCGGCCGTTTATTCTTTGCGTGATGACGACGTATTTAAAAGATGAGAAAGACGGTTCAGCCGCGATTCGCCGCATCACAGCACTTGCTTACAGCTATTTTGATCGCGTTGCTCGAGCATCGGATTATGGCCGCGTGGTTTCGCCGAAATAGGAAACGATTCCCGGCTAAGCTACCTGCAACAGGCGTTCCACCGCTTTCACAAAGCTCATTGGCCCGTCCTGCTTTGGCACCACGTCATCAGGACATTCGCTCTTAACCGGGAACACGCGGTCTTCAGCGTGGATCAGCATTTTCTGATGCGGATCTTTGCTCTTGATCTCCTCGCAGAATTCGAGCCCCGGATCGGCAAAGTGGCCCACATCCACGATGATCAGCTTGTACTTGCGCTCCGCGATTTTGCTTCTGGCATCATCCAGGCCAATTGCCACATCCACGCGATAGCCCTGCATGCGCAGCATGAGCGCGCGCAGTTGTTGCACTGTGGAATCGCCATCCACAAGCAGAATCCATATGCTGCGCCGCGCAGCTGACATAAGGAAAACCACCTTCTTTGTTTTGGGAAGAGCTTTCCTCAGCATACGCAGATGTGAGCTGTAGAGTCTATGGCCCGATTACCGTAGTTCCGGGCTGGGGCAACAACCCTATTTCAGATATTCGTCAAACCATGCCGCCACACGCTCTGTTCGATCACGCAGGTGGGCAGGATTCGAAAATGCGTGGCCCTCGTGCTGGTACACCACCAGTTCCGTTTTTGTTCCCAGCGTCTTGAGTGCATGCCAGAACTCGTACGATTGCGGCGTCGGACACTCTCCATCGCTGTCTCCCACCAGCACCAGCGTGGGCGTTTTTGCCTGCTTGATGAATGTGATGGGCGAGCTTTTGGCATACACCTGCGGATCGTCATACACGGACGCTCCGAAGAAGGGGATCATCCATTTATCGATCTGGTTTTCTCCGTAATAGCTCTGGAAATTGGCGATGCCGGCGCCTGCCACAGCAGCCGCAAAGCGATCTGTCTGCGTAACGGCCCACATGGTCATGTATCCGCCATAACTCCATCCAGTAATGCCCAGGCGGTGCTCGTCCACCGGAGCTTCTTTCAATACCTGGTCAACGCCGGCAAGAATGTCGCGAAAATCTCCGTAACCAAAATCTTTCACGTTGGCGCGGGTGAATGCCTCACCTCCACCAAAGCTCCCGCGCGGATTAGGCATGAAAACAAAGTATCCAACCGCAGACAGTGGCACGCCAAAGTTGGACGGCCCAGGCCACGAAGACGCAGCCATTGCTCCCGGCCCGCCGTGCACCAGCACCACCATGGGATATTTTTTGCCGGCATCAAAGTCACGCGGATATAGCAGCCATCCCTGCAAATTGAAACCATCATTTGCCCAGTGAACGCTCTTCGCCTGGCCCCACGCAGGCTTTACTGACGCATTGATTTGCGTGATCTGCTTCCATTCGCCAATCGACCCGGCCCAGACTTCCGGAGGAGTCTGCAGCGACGCACGCAGAGCAGCGGTGGTGTGTCCATCAGCAGCAATTGACACCGAAGTGCCCCAGTTGCCTGCGGTCACAAACTCGGGCCCGTGCCAAAGGGTTTGAATCTTTTCTGTGGCCGGTTCTACAGAAGCAAAACCGCTCTCGCCGTCCACTTCTTCGCCAAAAATGATCCTCTTTCCATCCGGCGCCCACTTGAGCCAGCTTGCAGATGCTTTCATATCTGCCGTGAGAATGCGCGC
>DASUBD010000502.1:0-7734 GCA_035763445.1 Candidatus Angelobacter sp. | reverse complement strand
GCGATGATCCGGGGCTTACAGAGCGCCGGTGTTGCGGCCACGGCAAAACATTTTCCGGGACATGGCGATACTTCTACTGACTCGCATCATCAGGCGCCTCTGGTAAACCATGATCGCAAACGGATCCATGCTGTAGAGCTGGCTCCGTTTCGAGCGGCGGTGAAGAGCAGTACGCGGCTGGTGATGCCTGCGCATATCGTGATGCCGGCTTTAAACGGCAAGCTTCATGATCTTCCCGCCACAATGTCGCGGCCAATCCTGCGCGAGTTGCTGCGAGCTCGAATGGGATTTCAAGGCATTGTGGTGTCGGATGCGCTGGATATGCATGCCATGGAGCAAGGGCCGGGCTACATTGCTGAAGTGATTGCCGCGGTTTCATCCGGCATTGACTTGCTGCTCTTCAACCACGATCTTTCGCGGGTAGAGGGAGCGTGGAGAAATCTGATTCAGGCAGCGCGCCGGGGACTGCTCTCCGCCGATGAAATACAGCTTTCGGCAAAACGGATTATCTCTCTCAAGAACTGGATTGCGCGCTGGCCGCGGCCGCCGCTTAAAGCCGTTCGCTCCAGAGAGCACCATCAGCTCGCGCGTGAAGTTGCGCGAAGGTCGATCACGCTGGTGCGCAACAAAGCAGGATTGCTGCCTCTCAAGCTTCGCGCGGATGAACGGATCGCCGTGGCAACACCACGGCCAGAAGACCTCACGCCGGCCGATACTTCGTCGTACGAGCAGCCGGAACTTGCAGAATCTATCCGTCGCTACCATCCTCATGTTGACGGTTTTTCATTTGACATGAATCCGCGTTCCGATGAGATTGAGCATCTTTCGAATCAACTGAGTTCCTACGATCTGATTATTGTGGGAACCATCAACGCGAATGCCAACGCCGGGCAGGCTGCTCTAGTCGAGAGATTGCAAAAACGGTGCCGCCGGATGATCGCGGTGGCGTTGCGCCTGCCCTACGATATCTCCTGCTACCCGGCTGTGCGCACATACGTTTGCACCTACAGTATTCTGCCGCCCAGCATGGAAGCACTAGCCGACGGTCTTTTCGGGCATGTTGCGTTTCAGGGCAAGCTGCCGGTGAAAATCCCAGGATTGAGGACAGAATAAAGGCGCTCGTGAGCTGTGCTCATTGCAGGGAATGATCCGGCAGTCGAATTAAGGAACAGCGCGAGTAGATTCGCGGATCACCAGTTCCGAGGGAAGTTTACGGTGTACCGCTGACCCGCTCCTGTTTTCTGCCGCCGCTGTGATGGCTTCAATGAGAATGCTGACAGCTGCCGCGCCCATGGTCTCCATGGGCTGGCGTACGGTCGTCAGAGCAGGCACAAACAGGTGGGATGGATTCACGTCATCAAAGCCGATAATCGAACAATCCTGAGGCACTCTGATGCCGGCTTTGGTGAGCGCGCGTAGAGCCCCAAAGGCCGTCATGTCGTCATAAGCCATCAGCGCGGTAAATGAGCGCTTCATTTTCAAGAGTTCTTCCGTGACGCGAAAAGCGTCATCAGCCCCTGCGCTCAAATTCAGTTGATCCGGCAGGTCAACGATGAGCCTTGGATCCAGATCCAGTTTGGTGTCTTTGGCAAACCGTTGCACACCTTTCCAACGCGCCTTGCTGCTGGAAAGAGCTTTGGGCCCCCTGATGAAGGCGATTTTGCGGTGGCCAAGGGAATAGAGATGAGCTACCGCGGAATAAGCTCCGCCTTCATCGTCCACAGTGACTGAGCTTGTGGCATTGGATTCCAATTCGCGGCCGATGATTGCGGTGGGAATCTTCCCGCGCTCCAGATCGGCCAGCACATTGATATCAAGATAGAGCCAGTTCGCCAGGACAAGAAGACCTTCCACCCGTCTCTCCAGCATCATTTCCAGGTAGCGCTCGAACCGGGCGCGCTCATTGTGGGCATCGGCAAGGATGGCAAGATAAGATTCCTGATAAAGAGACTTTTCGATTCCGCGCAAGATCAGGGTGCAGTAGGGATCGGTGATATCGAAGAGAATCACGCCCACGGTGTGATTTCGTTTGCTGCGCAGGGACTTGGCAAAAATGTTGGGGTGATAGCCCAGGCTCTTTGCGGCTTTCTGAATCCGCGCTTTGGTGGCCGGAGGAATATAACGGGCAAGGGGCGCATTGTTGAGGACGATGGAGACCGTACTTGCCGCGAATCCACTTTCCCGCGCCACGTCCCGAATGGTTACCGACGCCTTCTTTGAAGTCAGCTTTTTCATCTTTTCTCTCGGGCCTGGGAATCCACGAGCATTCGAACAGGGCAGGTGTGGCTATTCTCGCATTATCTGGATAAATCTGTTCAATAAATTTTTACTCATTCCGGCAGCGAAATGTCACTTGTTTTATTGAAACGTTTCGCTATAATTTCAGGACGTCAGGGGTGATGGATGCCGGCATTCACCATTGGAGTTGATCTGGGAGGCACGAACCTGCGTGTTGCCGCAATTGATCAGGATGGCCGGCAACTGGAAGCAGTATCCACCCTTACGGAAGTCAATCGCGGAAGAGACGATGTAATTTCTGACATCGCGGCTTCAACAGCTCTATTACGCCAAAAATACTCTCGTTCCCACTCGTTCCTGGGAGTGGGTATAGGCCTACCCGGAATCATCGACGTGGAGAGTGGAAGACTTCACTCCGCGGCAAATTTGCCGGGCTGGCAGTCCTACAACGTGCGAGATGATCTCTCTCAGCGGCTTGATTCGGCCGTATTCATTGATAACGATGCCAACTGCGCCGCCCTGGGAGAAAAGTGGCTGGGAGCGGGAAGCCACGTTGACGACCTTTGCATGATCACACTGGGAACGGGAGTGGGTGGCGGGTTTGTCGTAAACGGTAAGCCGTGGCACGGCGTGCTGGGGATGGCGGGGGAAATTGGCCACATGACGGTGATTCCTGAAGGACGGCCCTGCCTGTGCGGAAATCATGGGTGCCTGGAACAATACGCGTCGGCGACGGCAATCCGCAGGGCCGCCATGGAAGCGGTGGAGTCCGGTGAATCACCGGCATTGGCAGCGGCGCGGAAACAGGATTCGGCGCTGACAGCGCGCACGGTTTACGCCTGCGCTCAGGGCGGAGATCCGGCATCCGTGCGCATTTTTGCCACGGCAGGTTCGGCGCTGGGGATTGCGCTGGCCAACCTGATCAACGCTTTCAACCTGCCGCTCTATGTGATTGGAGGCGGCGTTTCGCGCGCATGGGACCAGTTTGCTCCCGCGATGTTTGAACAACTCAGGACTCGTTCCATTGTCTTTCGCGCAGGGGAAGAGCAGAAGGGAACGCACCGCGCCACCGAAGTGGTGCCGGCAGCGCTCAAAGACCGTGCAGGGCTCCTGGGAGCGGCTCGGTTGCCTGTAATTCTGCGCCCGGACCGCTGCTGCTCCGTGGCTGTTTAAGCCTGCTCTAAGAAAAAGTTATCCGGCAATATCCCTGAAATAAAAATTCCTCAAAACCCTCTTGACACGGCCAGATGCAGTCTGGGAAAATTTCGAGCCGTGTTTATGAAATCGTTTCAATAAACACGAGAGGCGTTCAATAAAACCGGTCGAGTGCGCCACGGTGTGGGTCCCACACCTGCACTTTTGGAGGTCAAATGCAGCGCATGAGAATTTCGCAATCGGGTCTCCATTCCAACTGCTACCGAATTTCAGCAGGTGTTGGGCGAAGCAACTTACACAGGGCGCTGACAGGCGCCTTTTTATTTTTGTTGTGCGTTTCAATGTTCCTGGTTCCCACGGCTATCCGGGGACAGGAAGTCACCGGCTCGATCGTGGGCACGGTAGTGGACCCAAGCGGCGCGGCGGTGCAGGGCGCGAGCGTAACAGCCAAGGATCTTGATCGTGGGACCGTTCGGACTGCCACTACCAACGACACCGGCGCGTTCAATATTTCCAATGTCCAAGTCGGCCGCTACGAAGTCAGGGCCGAAGCCAAAGGCTTTCAGACGGCCGTACGTCCCGCTTTCACTCTGACGCTGAATCAAACAGCCCGCCTGAACTTCGAGATGAAGGTCGGGACCACAACGGAGACGGTGGAAGTGAGTGCGGCCGCGCCGCTGCTGCAGACCGATACCTCGCTGCTGGGCAACATTGTGGATGCGGCCACGACCGAAAGGCTGCCGCTATCAACTCACAACACAAATCAATTGACGCTGGTGACCGCTGCTGGTGTGATCACTCCCAACCTGTTTGGATTTCAGGCAGCCCAGAACACATTCGGAACAGGGCGTCCGTACGTTAACGGCGCCCGTGAGCAGGAGAACAATTTCATTCTAGACGGAATGGATAACAACCAGCCCGACAATAACGATGTGGGCTTTGTCCCCGCACCGGATGCTGTGCAGGAATTCAATCTGATCACCGGCAGCGCACCGGCGGACTTTGGCAACTATCTGGGTGGCGTAGTCAATGTGACCCTGAAGTCGGGCACGAATGATTTTCACGGATCCTTATATGAATATCTGCGCCGCGGCGGCTTAAACGCCAACAGCTGGGAAAATAACCACGCGTGCACCCAGAATTCCGACCATAAGACGTTTAGTTGTGGAAGAAATGAGCTGGGACAAGTGATCGCTCCAAGGCCCGGACTGCATTACGACAACTTCGGTTTCACCTTTGGCGGACCGATCATCAAAAACAAGCTGTTTTTCTTTGCGGACTACGTGGAATCGCTTTTCTCGCAGCCTTCCTCAGTGCAACAACTCAACGTAATACCCGACGCTCTACGAACCGGGAACTTTGCCTCCATCTGCCCGGAAGGTTTCAATGGCAGCGGCCTTTGCAACAACGCAGCGCACCAGCTCTTTAATCCTGCCTCAAGCGGAACTCCAGCCAGCCGAGCACCGTTCCTGAACAACCAGATACCAATCGGAAGCTTCAGTCCTGCTGCACTGGCGATTGTCAACTCCCCTTTTTATCCCGGGGGTACGGTCGTCAATGACATCCAGCAGTTCAAGACAAACTCCTACCAGGGAGATCTGAAGATTGATTTTGTACCCTCTGAAAAGGACCACCTGATGGGACGCTGGTCACAGCAGTTTGTCACTGCACCGCTGAGCCACAGCATTCTGATTCTGGGTAATTCGGACAGAACCTTCCCGCTGAAGAGTCTGGTTGTTGATGAAACCCACACCTTCTCCAATACCTTGTTGAACGATGCCCGCGTGGGTTTCCAGTATTTTCCTGTCACAGAAGGATTTTCCAACCCCGCGAATGTGAATTTCCCGGCAACATTTGGAATCGCCGGCGTGAACTCAAGCTTCCTGCCCGCAATGAGCTTTATTGGAGGGACATTCCCGGTTGGGACTTTCGGCAATGCCGATCTGGTGCAGTCGTTCCATGACACCACACTGCAATTCGAAGACAGTCTTACGTGGACGCACGGAACTCATGTGATCCACGGAGGTTTTCAGTATTTTCACTACATCATGAACGATCTGTATCCGGGTAATGCGGGGCTGGCCGGCCAGTTCTCATTCAACGGCCAATTCACGGGCAACAACGGTACTTCGCGTGGCGACCCGATTGCCGATTTCCTGCTGGGTCTGCCGAATGACGTTCAGCAAGGCAACGGAGGTGGGGGCAACAAATACCTGCGCAACAGTCTCTTTGGGATTTTCGCGCAGGATAACTGGAGGTTCAGGAGCAATCTGACACTGAATCTTGGCCTGCGTTATGAACTCACTACGGCGCGCAAGACCACCAACGGCCAGGACGTGAACTTTGACCTGATTACCGGGCAACCGCAGGTTGGGTTCGCCTACAACACTTATGATGGAATCGGAAATTTCCAGCCGCGCATTGGCCTGGCATGGCAGCCCACTTCCACTTCGCCATGGCTGAGAAACACAGTCATTCGCGCAGCCTATGGAATTTCCAGCTTCATGGAAGCCAACGGGGTGAACAACCTGCCTTACCAGAATCCTCCGTTCGTGGAGGCACATGAAGTAATCAATCAACCGACACAAGCTCTGCCCAGCAGCACGCTGGACCAGGGCTTTAGCGGATTTCCAGCAGCCGCCTGCACTGTTCAAGCTCTGCAGGCACTTTCGCCGGCCTGCCTTGCGGGAGCAACCTTGCACCTGACCAACCCCGATCTGCAGCCGGCTATTGATCAGCAATGGAATCTCACCATCCAGCGGCAACTGGGAACAAGGACATCAGTATCAGTGGGATATGTGGGCAACAAAATTGACCACATGTCAGACATTTTCATCTACAACCAGCAGGTGCTCAACCCTGACGGGTCTGTTTCTCCGGGACCTTTTGCGCAGCCTTTGCTCACCTGCTGCGGCAGCAGCCAACCCACCATCCGCTTCAATGACTCAAGCGGAATCCAGCGCTACAACGCCTTACAGATCACCGTGGAGCAGCGCGAGTGGGAAGGACTACAGTTCCGCACGAACTACACGTGGTCGAAGTGTTTGACGAACAGCCTCGGGTATTTTGGTCCATTCGGAGATGAGGAACAGCTTCCTGGAGCCGTGAGCCAAACAGGCTTCGGGTTCTTCTTCCAGAATGCCTATGACCCCAAGGGCGATTACGGCCGTTGCATCGCCGATGCTGCCAGCCTCTTCAATGGCTATCTGCTGTATGACCTGCCGTTTGGTAAAGGCCGCAGGTTCGCAGGTGATGCTGAAGGCATTCTGAACGCGGTAATCGGCGGTTGGAGCATCGCACCAAGCTTCACCTTCCACAGCGGTTTTGCTCTTTATCCGCACGGGGCAGATTCGTCGAATACCGGCAGTGCTTCGCCCCGTCCGGACTGCGTCGCCGGAGTATCCCAATCTGGAGATGGGAGTTTCACCGATCCCAACGATCCGAACAATATCTTTACTGGAATACTGGCTCCCCATTTTCTGAATCCCGATGCGGTAGTGAATGGCGGGCCGCCAAATCACTTCGGCACCTGTGCTGCGGGTTCGTTCCGCGGGCCGGGACTTGCTACCTCCGACCTCAGCATCATGAAAGCGTTCGCGATATCAGAACGAACAAGCTTCCAATTCATCACACAGTTTCTAAACGTCACAAATACGCCGATTCTGGGAGCTCCGAATACGAGCGCTGGTCCACTCTTTGGGCTCATCACATCGTCGAACCCTGGTCGCCAGGTGCAGTTTGGTTTGAAACTCATCTTTTGAGTCTCCTCGCTCGCAAGGCTCCCGGCATTTTGTTAACCGCAAAGGGCCGGGAGCCATCGCCAGGTACTCTGATCAGTTGACCGGCGCCAGGCTGGATCATTTAACCGTGCCGCGCAATGCTGACCAACAAGCACGTGCTTAATCGTCGAGGGATGGCAGTGAGACGAACAGCAACAGCGCGCAGAAGCTTTCCCCATCACATGATTCGGGAGATCTACGAGCAGCCGGATGCGATTCGCCGTGTGCTTGTGGATCATCTCGACAGCAGCGGGAAGGTGCGGCTACAGCTTCCATTCACAGCCGCCCAGATCCGATCATTCTCAAAGATCACGATTGTTGCCAGTGGTTCCAGCCGCCATGCCGGCATGGCGGGCGAGTTCATGTTCGAACGCATGGCCGGGCTCCAGGCAGAGGTCGATTTCGCCAGCCAATATTGCTATCGCGACCCCCTGGTTGGGCAGCAGGAATTGACGGTGTTTCTCTCACAGTCGGGGACCACGATTGACACGGTTACAGCACTGCAGGTGGCGCGCCGGAAGGGAGCAACGTCACTCGCCATCTGCAACGTTCCTGAAACGCC
>DASUBD010000501.1:0-3192 GCA_035763445.1 Candidatus Angelobacter sp. | reverse complement strand
TATTCACAGGCAGTGCCATCATATCCGCCACGCTCGAATCGCCATGTCAACCAGCGGCACAGTGCCCGAATCGCCCCGCACGCGTCATCCGCTTTTCACGCGACTTGTGATTGGGCTGCCCAACTGGTGCCTGCACGTTTTCCTCTGGGTGATGAGCCGTGTAATCTACGGCATCAAGGTGATCGGCGGCGAGAACATTCCGCCACAGGGCGGAGCACTGCTGGTGGCCAACCACCTGAGTTTTATTGATGTTGCCCTGATCAACGCCGCATCGAGCAGGCCTGTCCGCTTTCTGGTTTTTCAAGACATTTACGATAATCCTCTGCTGCGGCCATTTCTGGCGTTGATGCAGGCAATCCCTATCTCGCCCGACCTGCGTCCCCGCGAAAGAATTCGCTCGCTGCAGACCGCCAGCAACGCCATCCGCGACGGCGAACTGGTATGCGTGTTTGCTGAAGGGCAGATCAGCCGCACGGGAGGCATGCTGCCGTTCCGCCGGGCCGCCAAGCGCATCATCAGGAATATTGACGCGCCTATCATTCCAGTGAACCTGCACGGCATCTGGGGCAGCATCTTCAGCTTTGAACGCGGACGCTTCATCTGGAAACTGCCGCGCCATATTCCGCACCCGGTGACCGTGAGCTTCGGCGAGCCGTGTGCGGCCAGCAGTTCGCTTACTGAAGTTCGGCGCACGGTGCAGGAGCTGGGCAGTGAAGCCTTTGCTGCTGACCGCCATCCACGCCGCACGCTGGACCGCGTTTTCGTTTCCAGCTGCCGGCGATACCCATGGCGCTTCTACGGCGCAGACGCGCGCATTCCCAGGATGAGTTTCGGCAACCTGCTGATGAAAACCATTTTTGTTGCGCGACGTCTCGGCAAAGTCTGGCGAGGTCAGAAGATGGTGGGCATTCTCCTTCCACCCTCGATGGGCGGCACGCTGACGAATTACGCCGCCACGCTGCTGGGCCTGGTTCCCGTGAACCTGAATTACACCGCCAGCAATGAACTCATCTCCGCCAGCGTGGAGCAGTGCAACCTGAAGACTGTTATCACGTCCAAAGCGTTTCTGGAGAAGATCCAGAAGATAGAAGTGCCGTGTCCGTTGCTGATGCTTGAAGACCTGCTCGCCGCTCCACGGACGGGGGAAAAAATCGCGGCCCTTGTTTTCGCCTGGCTCCTTCCTTTCCCGCTGCTCAAGCGCGCGCTGGATGCTCGTGCTTCGCAAACTGACGATCTGGCCACTGTCATCTTTTCCAGCGGCAGCACCGGAGACCCCAAAGGCGTGATGCTCACCCACCACAACATCATCTCCAATATCCGGCAGATGACGCAGGTCTTCTATCTTGACGGACATGACAAGCTGCTGGGCATTCTTCCCTTCTTCCATTCCTTCGGCTTCACCGTCTGCTTGTGGCTTTCCGCCGCGCACGGCGTGGGGATTGTCTATCACCCCAACCCGCTCGATTCGCAAACCATCGGCGAATTGGTACAGAAATACCGTGTGACATTCCTGATCTCGACGCCCACGTTTCTGCAGGCTTACATGCGCCGGTGCACACCGGAGCAGTTCCACAGCCTGCGCGTGGTGCTGGTGGGTGCGGAAAAGATGCCGGACCGGCTGGCGCAAAGTTTTGAAACCATCTTCGGCATTCCACCGCTGGAAGGCTACGGCTGCACGGAATGCTCGCCCGTGGTCGCCGTGAATATTTTCGACTACCGCGCTTCCGGACTGCACCAGGTGGGCGCGCGTCGCGGCACCATTGGGCATCCTCTGCCGGGCGTGAGCGTGCGCATTGTTGATCCGGCAACCCTGGAAGCGCTGGGCGCGAACCAATCCGGCATGCTTATGGTAAAGGGTCCCAACATCATGCAGGGCTATCTCGGCCGGCCGGACAAAACCGCAGCCGCGCTCCAGAATGGCTGGTACATTACTGGCGACATTGCCAGCGTGAGCGAAGATGGGTTCCTCACCATCACTGACCGCCTCAGCCGCTTCAGCAAAATTGGCGGTGAAATGGTGCCGCACATCAAAGTGGAAGAGAAGCTTCACGAACTCTTCTATGGCGCGGACGAGGACACCGCGCCCGAACATGTATTTGTGGTCTCCGCGGTCCCAGATGAGCGCAAAGGTGAGCGCCTGGTGGTGCTGCACACGCTCACTGACGAACAGCTTGCGCCTGTGCTGGAGCAATTGCACGAATCCGATCTTCCCGCTCTGTGGAGGCCCCGCAAGGATGCGTTCTTTCATGTGGAGCATCTGCCGTATCTCGGCACCGGCAAGCTTGATCTGCGCGCGCTAAAGAACAAGGCAACAGCACTGGCCGTGGCGGCGTAATTTACAAACCAATCGCGCGCGACCTAAGTCGCATGGATGCCGATGCGGTGAAACCAGCGAGTCAGTCTTTGTCCGGCAGGACAGCGACGATGATCATCTCGTAAGGCAATCGAATGTTTACTGTCTGGCCCTGCTTTGCCGCTGCCAGGACCTCATTGAGGTTGACACGAGGAATGCCGAGCACGTGCAAGCGGTCGCCCTTGCCAAGTTTGGCTACAGCATTTGCGGGATCGGTCCCTTTCACAAATACCATGCGGCGAAGACCGTCCACCACCGGGTCCTCTTCATCACTCACATCAAAAACTGTGGCCAGGACCAGAGAACCGTCTGAGACCTGTGTAGGTTTGGCAGCCAGTTCCATGATGAACTCAGTGTAGTTGTATCCCGCCTTTGTGGCTGTGATAGTGATGGCCGTGCCATTGTTCTTGAGAGTGCTCTTCAGGGCCTCATACTTGGGAAAAGCGGTTTCAGCAGGATAGGCCTTGTACTTGGGAATGGGCACAAGTGACTTCAGGTCTGAGCTGCCGCCGAACTGCGTAATTGGGTGAATTTCAAACACATGGTCAGGATTGGAATTCTCCGGCTTATCCACCGGATCGCCCTGCACCATTTGCCCGGGTGAGGGATGCTCAAACCACAAGCGCCACGCGCCGGTGACCTGGATTTTGTCATCCGAAGAAGAGGCGGTCAAAATTTGCATGCTGCCTTTTTGCGCCGGTTGAGCTGCGTTCATGATCTCAGCCACCAGGGGAAGCTTCACATCGTCAGAGCGGCCTGCCATGTGTATGTCGCCATCATTGCCGCCCTTGTCAATCTTGTGGGGACGCGGCAGGTGCTCATCCACTACCATCTGGACC
>DASUBD010000500.1:0-27226 GCA_035763445.1 Candidatus Angelobacter sp. | reverse complement strand
TCGGGCTCATCAGCGCGGCGTTGACGCTGGAAGAAAAAGAACGAGGAGAATCCCATCCTGCGGTGCAGACTGGAGCCGATGTGAGGTCTTCCGGACAGGAGGCGCGCGCGTGAACTGGGATAGCTGGCTGATCTGGGGCTTCGCTGCCACCATTGTGCTGAGCACTATCAGCTCCGCTACTCAGGGGCTGGGGCTCACGCGCATGAACCTGCCGTACATGCTGGGTACTATCATTACTCCGGATCGTGACCGCGCCAAGCTCTACGGCTTTGGCATCCACGTTGTGGCAGGCTGGGTGTTCTCGCTGATTTACGTTCTCATCTTTCAGGCGCTGGGCGCCGCGGGCTGGTGGCGCGGCGTGATTGTGGGCGTTGTACACGCAGCTTTTGTGCTTGTGGTCACCATGTCTCTGCTGCCGGGACTGCATCCGCGCATGGCCAGTGAACGGCACGGTCCGGAAGCGCAAAACATGCTGGAACCACCGGGCTTTCTGGCTCTGCATTACGGCGTCCAGACGCCGCTCGCGATTGTGTTCTCGCACGCAGTTTTCGGGGCGATTTTAGGCGCATTCTATCACCTCAAATAGAGCAACAAGGTCTAAATCAGAAGTGGGTGGAGCAAGCATTTATGCCTGCGGTAATCTCGGCCAAGCCTCTGGCTTTAGCCGCTGAGGTAAACCATCAGACGCTTAAAGAGATTAAGCCGCGTTCGGATACGCCATCGTACTCAACAACGCATTCTCCGCCTGGCGAGAATCAAGCCGCGTATGCTGCGCAACAACGGGCACGTCAGAACGAATTACGCTGGAGTAATCTGCCCCGCGCGGAATCGGCTCCGGATCATTGAGATCGTTGAACCGCATGTGCCGCGTTCGCCGTGCCGGCACCGTGAACTTGTAAGGCCCAACGGGCTCACGGTCTTTGTAATAAATCGTGATCTCAATGTTTGCATCTTCATCGGACGCATTCAGGATGCACACAGTCTCGTGGCTCAGCATCTGCGGCTGTGGCCCATGGCTTTCCGGAGGAATATACCCTTCCGCAATCACCCACTCTCTTGCGCCAATCGCTTTACCCATAGTCGTTACCTTTTCTTGAAGAAGTTCCACGCTGCCAGACCGCCAACCACGATTCCTGCCAATGCCACTCCAGCCTGCAATCGCGCCTTGCGCCTGCTTGCTTTCCGGCGATCCACCAGTTCTTCTTCGGGATACATCTCGCTCTTTGCCTCGCCCATCTGCATGACTTCAGCAAGATGCAGCGCGCGGCGCCCGGTCTCCTGCGCAATCTGCTCGCGACAGCTGAATCCATCCGCCATGATCACAGTTGAGAGTGGCGCCTGGCGAACTGCCGGCAGTAACTTGCGCTCGCCCACGGCAATCGAGACATCGTACTTGTCGCTCTCGAAGCCGAATGATCCCGCCATGCCGCAGCAGCCGGAAGCAAGCACATCCGCTTCGAGACCCAGCTTCTTGAGCACGGAGTTTTCAGCATCGAACTTGAGCACCGATTTATGATGGCAATGTCCCTGCACCAGCGCCTTGCCCCGCATGCGCGGGAACGGATAAGTGGGAGCATGCTTCTCCAGAAATTCGCTCAGCAGCAGCATCTGCTCGCGCAGTTTTTGGGCCAGAGGATCGTCAGGAAACAAGCTGTGCAATTCATCCCGGAAGACTGACGCGCAGCTCGGCTCCAGTACTACCATCGGGACTCCCGCTTCAATCTGCGGTCTGAGCGCCTTCATGATCTTCTGCAGATAGATCTTGGCCATATCGAGCATGCCGTAGTCGTAGAGCGGACGCCCGCAGCACAGGTGTTGGCGCGGGACCAGCACTTCGAACCCGGCTTTTTCCAGCACCGCCGTCGCGGCCTGCGCAGTTTCTGGGAAGTAGTAGTTGTTGAATGTGTCCGCCCACAAGATCACTTTCTGATCCAGTCCCGCACGGCGACGCTTTTCACGCTTGCCGAACCACTGCCTAAACGTCTGCGGTGCAAATTCCGGAATCTGCCTCGCCATCGGCATTCCCGCCATCAACTTGGCAACATGGCTGAGCCCGGGAGTTTGCGTCACCAGGTTCACCATGCCCGGCCAGAGGGAGGCCAGCCGCGACCATTGATCCACCAGTCCAAAGGCATACGCATGCCGCGGACGCAAACGGCCTTCCCAATAGTGCGATAGAAACTCTGCTTTATATGTCGCGATATCGACATTGACGGGGCAATCGCCCTTGCATCCTTTGCAGGAGAGACACAGATCCAGCGACTCCTTCACGTGATCATCACGCCAGCCGTCGGCGATAACGTTGCCGTTCAGCATTTCCCAGAGATGGTGAGCACGGCCTCGCGTTGTGTGCCGCTCTTCATGCGTCACCATGAAGCTGGGACACATGGTGTCATCTTCCGGACCTTTTCCCGTTTCTCTTCGGCACTTGCCCACACCCACGCAGCGCAGCGCAGCGTGTGAGAACTTGCCCTTATCGTCCGGAAACTTGAAGTGTGTCTCCGGTTCCCATGGATCGTAGTCGGCGCCCAGGCGCAGGTTCTCGTCAATGCGATAAGGATCCACGAGTTTGCCCGGGTTCATCTTCCAGTCGGGATCCCAAATTGACTTGAACTCTCGAAAAGCCTGGATCAGTTCCTCTCCGAACATCTTGTACAGGAACTCGCCTCGCGCCTGTCCATCGCCATGCTCGCCGCTGAGGCTGCCTCCGTAGCGCACGCACAAGTCCGTGGCTTCCTCCATGAAGGAGCGCCAAGTCTTGATCCCCTGCTCGCTGGTGAGATCAAAACTCACGCGGCAATGGACGCATCCCTGGCCAAAGTGCCCGTAGAGCGCAGAGATGTAATGGTATTTGTTGTAGAGCGCGCGCAACTCGCGCAGATATCCTCCCAGCTTGTCGGGCGCGACGGCGGAGTCCTCCCAGCCTTCCCATGTGTCGGGTTGTCCCGGAACGAATGCAGTTGTTCCCAGCCCTGACTCACGTACATTCCACAAGTGCTCAATGTCTTCCTTGTCTGTATACAGCTTCATGTCAGGAGCGCCCGGCTTCTTCCTGAGCATCTCCATAACCTGTTGTGCCAGGTCAATCGCGTCCTGCTTTTTGTCCGCCCCAAATTCCGCCAGCAGCCAGCCTTTGCCCTGGGGAAGCAGTTTCAGGTAACGCTCATTGCGCCCGCCCTTCTTCTTCAGGTTTTCATACATCGTCTGATCAATGCCTTCGAGTGCCGTCGGATCGAAAGGCAGGATTTCCGGAACATGATCTGCTGCTTCATACACGTCGGGATAGCCCATCATCACTATCACGCGCTGCGCCTTGGCATCGATGAGTCGCACCCTGGCTTCAAGAATGGTTGCCAGCGTACCTTCGCTCCCCACCAGCGAGCGCGCAACATTGAAGCGTCCATCTTCTCCCGGCAGAAGTTGATCCAGGTTGTATCCGGAAACGCGGCGCGGGATTTTTGGATATCGTTCGTGAACCAGATCACCGTAGTGATCGCGCAAGGATTTGAGATAACGATATACATCGCCCACGCGACCGCCTTCTGCAATCCGGCGCTCCAGATCTGAGTCGTTCATCCAACCCACGGCCATGCGCGTGCCGTCGTAGAGCAGCACTTCCAGCTCTTCCACATTGTTGTCGCATCTGCCGGACATCTGCGCGTGCGCACCGCAGGAGTTGTTGCCTATCATGCCACCAAAGCAACAATGTGTGTGCGTGGCCGGATCAGGCCCCCACACCAGCAGGTTATTGCTCTGCTGCATGGCCTGATCGCGCAATGTGTCGCAGACAGTTCCCGGCAGCACACGCGCCCAGCGCTCCTGCGTGTTGATCTCCAGAACGCCGTGCATGTATTTTGACCAGTCAATCACGATTGCCGCATTGCACGTTTGACCCGGAATGCTGGTTCCACCGGCACGAGAGAGAAGCGGCGCGCCGAACTCGCGGCATACCTTCACCGCCTGGATTACATCCTCCTTTGATTTCGGAATCACAACTCCAATCGGCACCTGACGATAGTTACCGGCATCCACCGCGTACATCGCTTTGCTTCCTGCATCAAACCTGACTTCTCCCTCGAGATTGCGGCGCAGCTCCTCTTCCAGGCCCATCACATCGATATTCCTGGGCGATCGCCAATCCGGTGGACGCGTATCGACGGTTCTTTTGAGGTCGTCCACGGAAACGAAGGGCAGTTTGGTTACCGACATCGGTTCTCCTTCAAGCGGCGAATTTTGCGGCGTCAGCGCGTTTTAGCTCCAGGCCGGTTCCAGGCCGCGACAAGTCCGGACGAAGCTCTCCGTCAATTAACTGCGGCAAGCCGTCAAACAGCATGCGTTCGATGCGCACGTGATCGTGAAAGTATTCCAGATTCTTGAGCAGAGGAACAGCGCAGGCTAAATGCGTGTGCAGCGCCGGAGCCGTATGCCCGGAAAGCTGCACGTTATGGGCCTGGCAGAGTGCAGCCACCTGCAGAAACGCGGTCACACCGCCGCAACGGGTAATATCAGCCTGCTGCACGTCTACCGCTCCCGCCTGCAGCATGCGCTGGAAATAGAAAATGTCATAGCCGTACTCACCCGCGGCAATATCCATTCCCGCCGGAGCACGGTCTCGCAGCAGCCGCAGCCCGTCGAGGTCATCCGAAGAAACCGGCTCCTCAAACCAGCAAACGTCGAACCCTGCAAATACTTCCGCCTGACCCAACGCTTGTTTGCGGGTGTATGCGCCATTTGCGTCCACGTAGAGCTGAGCATCAGGGCCAATTGCCTCCCAGGCAACGCGCACACGCTCCATGTCCCTTTTCACATTGCGCCCGATCTTCATCTTCACGCACGGGATTCCCTCTTGCACCCACCCGGAAAGCTGCTCGGCGAGCTGGCGGTCAGAGTATGAAGTGAACCCACCGCTTCCGTAGACTGGCGCTCCTTGCCGCATCTGGCCGAGAAGCGTCACTAGCGGCAGGTCAAGCAGCCGGGCCTTCAGGTCCCAGAGGGCGCAGTCCATGGCAGAGATCGCCGTGGAACAAATTCCCGGTCGGCCCAGGTTCCTGATTTGTCTCCACATGGTTTCGTAGGCTGCAGTGGGGGCCATGGCATCGGCTCCGATGACCAATTCAGCCAGCATTTTTTGAATCAGGGTTGCCGCTGCCTCATCGGCGTACGTATAGCCGAGCCCTTGCTTTCCTCCCGCCGCCACTTCCACCAGCACCAGCGTGGTTTTGTTCCAATCCAGAGTGCCGTCGGCTTCAGGGAAATCGGTTGGCACGGTGAACGTTGAAACTTTCACCTTCTCCACACTGATTTTTTTCAGGTTGTTTCGCATGGAAATTGTTGAGTGCAGCACGGCTGCTGCTGAGAACTGCTCAAATCAGGTGCTGGTATTTAATTCGATGTGGCGCGTTCGCCATGAGATAGCCAGCCTGTGCAAATTCCGTCCTGAAGAAATCAGTCGCGCTCCGATATATCGACGGGCAAACAGGTTTCTGCGGGTTGCGCATCCAACTAAGTGGGAGGCACAGTGGCAAAGCCGGAGATTGTGGTTATTACTGGAGCATCCGCAGGCGTGGGACGCGCAACCGTCCGTGAATTCGCGAAGCATGGGGCATGGATTGGGCTGATCGCCCGGGGCACAGACGGCCTTGAGGGGGCGCAAAGGGAAGTGGAAGCAGCAGGCGGCCGTGCGCTGGTGCTGCCAGTGGATGTCGCCGATGCAGCCCAGGTGGAAGCTGCCGCTGAACGTGTGGAGCGGGAACTCGGCCCCATCGATATCTGGGTGAACAACGCCATGACTTCGGTTTTTTCGCCTATCAGAGAAATGACGCCCGAGGAGTTCAAGCGGGTAACCGAAGTGACTTATCTCGGCTACGTGTACGGGTCCCTGGCTGCTCTTAAAAGCATGCTGCCACGCGACCGCGGCAGCATCGTGCAGGTCGGCTCCGCTCTGGCGTATCGCAGCATTCCGTTGCAGGCCGCCTACTGCGCTGCAAAACATGCCGTGCTCGGGTTCTTCGCATCCTTGCGCACAGAACTTATTCACGACAAGTGCAACGTGCACACCACCATGGTGCAGATGCCCGCGCTCAATACGCCGCAATTCGGCTGGGTCAAGAGCAGGCTGGACCACAAAGCTCAGCCCGTCCCTCCTATCTATCAGCCTGAAGTTGCTGCCCGTGCCATCTACTATGCCGCGCACCATCCTGAGCGGCGCGAGTATTACCCTGCATGGTCCTCAGTGAAAGCCGTCGTCGGAAACAAATTTGTCCCTTGGTTTGGGGACCGCTATCTTGCCAAACACGGTTACGATGCCCAGCAGTACGACGGCCCTGAAGATCCAACCCGTCCGGACAATCTATGGAAGCCTGTGCCCGGAGATCACGGGGCCCACGGAGCCTTCGATGACCGCGCCAGCGATTCAAGTTCTGAACTATTGTTGGAAACACATCCTAAATGGCTGCTCACAGCAGCGGCCCTGGGCCTGCTCGCCACTGCGGCCACATTGTGGCGAACGAGCACACGTTCACGAGAAGAAGGTGAGGAATATCTGAAAGCCGCGTAACGAGTAAAAATGCAAAAGCACGAGCGAAGCTTCGCGCCAGCACGGGCTGCTGTCGCCCGGCGAATCAGTGCGGCCAGGCACGCCCCCATCTGGCAGAGCGGATTTGGCTGCTTTTTCTCAGGCAGCTTCTTCTCTGTTTGTCTCTCTCTGGATTCCGTGATCGCGCAGGTCGCGGACGTAATCGTGTGCAGCAAAGATGCTTCTGGACTGGACTTCGATCAATGCCCGCAGATCGTCTGGGAGGTCGGTGTTTAACGCTTTTTCATAGCTCTTTTTGGCGCTATCTTCTCCCTGCTCTACGCTGTTCAGAATAGACTGATCACCCAGGCCAATATCAGCTTTGGCTTCAAACCATAGTCGGTGGAGAGTTCCAGCTACGCTGGAAGAAGTATCCGGCTCTTCGCCCATGCGTTGCGCCTCACTTTTCAGATCTCGTACGAAGCGTGCGCGTTCCAGGCTTTCCTCACTGAAGTAGGCCTTCAATCTCAGCTCGGCGGCTATAGCTGAGGCATGCGCGTAACCGGTTTCACCGTCCTTACATGTCTGAATGAGTTCGTGTAGCAGGTCCAGAATTTCAGTTCTGTCGGCCATGGCTCCTCCGATTTATGCAGGATGTGAAGTCGCAAGTAACCATATGGGATGTCCCATCTAAGTACTCCTCACAGCCGCCAGGGAAAGATTCTGCTTTCCCTTACACCTGTCGACCGTCTGATTGAGCAGGAGCATTGCCGTGAACAGAGTCTTGAAGGGATGCATGTTTCTTTTCTGGTTCGTGTCAGCCTTTGCACAGAACCCAGACGCTGCAGACGCTGCAAGCGCTGCTTTCCAAGCCCACAACTGGACCAAGGCAGCGGCTGAATACCAAAAGATTACAAGCGCAGATCCCCAGAACGGTGAAGCGTGGTATCAACTGGGGTCTTCTTTGTACTCGATGGACAGATTTCCTGAGGCCGCTGACGCGTTCCGGCACGCGGCAGAACTAAAGTTTCGTCCTGTTTTCAGCACCTACAACTCCGCCGCCTCCCTGGCGCGCGCCGGCCAAACAGATAATGCGCTTGCCTGGCTGGAGAAGCTGCCGGGAATGGGATACCGAAACGTGCAACAGATTGAACAAGACCAGGATTTCACTTTCCTCAAGGAATCACGTCGCTTTCAGGGAGTGCTGGTGGCGCTCAGAAAAAACGCAGCTCCGTGCGAGGAGACGGAGTTGAACCGCCAATTTGATTTTTGGGTCGGAGAATGGGATGTGCAAACAGTCCAAGGCCAGCATGCAGGCAGCAGCAGCGTGCAAAAAATCCTGGGCGGATGCGTGATTCTGGAGAACTGGACCGGTCTCGGCTCTCAAGGCAAGAGCTTCAATGCGTACAATCAGGGCCTAAAAAAATGGCAGCAGTATTGGGTGGATGATTCCGGCACCATAACGCTTTACACCGGAGAGGTCATTGGTAACCAGATGCGCTACGTCGCTGACGCCGGATCACAGAACGGCCAGCAGGCGCGCAAGATGACGTTCACCAAACTTGATGACGGCAGGGTACGCCAACTGGGTGAAACATCCAGCGATGGCGGGAAGACGTGGACGATGGCTTACGATCTGTTCTATGTCCGAAAGAAGTAGGTTGTATCAGCGATCGGAAGCAGGAGAAAGCACTTCAGCCAGATGAAATGCGCGTTTACCCGTGGCTTGCAAGATCTGCTCACGACAACTGAAACCGTCCGTAACAATGAGAGTGTCATCCGATGCCTCTCTGACCGCTGGCAGTAGAACGCGTTCACCAATGGCCTGCGATACGAAAAATTTGCCTTTTTCAAACCCGAACGGGCCAGCCATGCCACAGCAACCGGAATCAAGCACCTGCAGATTGGCTCCGGTCCTTCGCAACAAAGCTTCTGCATGATTCATCTTCATCAGCGCTTTCTGGTGGCAGTGGCCGTGTAAGAGAATTTTCTTTTTGATACGGTCGGGCTTATACCCGGGAGCGTGCCGCTCTAGAAATTCAGAGAGCAGAAAAGTCTGACTGCGAAGCCGCTCCGCGCGTGGATCACCAGGGAACAGGTTACGCAGTTCATCGCGAAAAACTGAGGCGCAACTCGGTTCGAGAACGACAATGGGGATTCCAGCCTCAATCACCGGAGCAAGGGCTTCCATCACCTCTAGAAGGTACTCTTTCGCACGATCGAGCATGCCGAAATCGTAGAGGGGGCGGCCGCAACAGAGATGCCGGCGCGGAACAGTCACTGCAAAGCCCGCTTGCCTCAAAACAGCCACAGCTGCCTGCGCGGTTTCCGGGTGAAAGAAGTTGTTAAATGTATCAGGCCAGAGAAGTACGGTAGCCCCATCCTTCAGACGTGCCAAGTGAGTGGTTGGTTCTTCCGCTGCAGGTAGGCTCTGCCTTGCCGCCCAGCGTTGAAATGTCTGGCGCGCAAAACGCGGCAGCTGCCGCTGGCTGGAAGTCTTTAAGATGCTGCGTACTATTGAGCTTGCGAACGGAGCATTGGCAACAAAGTTCGCCAAACCAGGTGCGAACGAAGCCGCGCGGGCCCAACGATCGATCATTCCAAACGCATAGGCCTGCAATGGCCGTGATTTATTTTGATAGTAATGCGCAAGAAACTCGGCTTTGTAAGTCGCGAGATCTACGTTAGAAGGACACTCTGCTTTGCACGCCTTACAGGAAAGGCAGAGATCAAGTGATCTTTTAACCTGCTCATCGTTCCAGCCGTCGCGAACGACCTCGCCTTGCAGCATTTCAAACAGCATGTGCGCGCGTCCGCGCGTGCTGTGCTCTTCTTCCATGGTGGCCATGTAGCTGGGACACATGGTGCCCGCGTCTTTTTTGCGGCAGGCTCCCAGACCAACACAGCGCAAGGTGAGAGCTTTGGTGAAAGAGCCATTGTCTTCAGGATATTTAAAAAAGGTTTTTGGCTGCTGCGGCTCGTAATCGGCCCCCAGGCGCAGATTTTCCGTGGGCAGATAAGGATCGACGACCTTGCCTGGGTTCATCTTGTTGTCTGGATCCCAGATCTTTTTGAATTCGCGGAACGCGTTCACCAACTCAGGCCCGAACATCCTGGGCAGAAGTGCGGCGCGTGACTGGCCATCACCATGCTCGCCGGAAAGCGAGCCTCCATGACTGACCACCAGGTCAGCGGCACGCTCAATGAAGGCAGCATAGTTGCGGATTCCGGTCTCGCTCAGCAGATCAAAACTGACGCGCATATGGATACACCCATGACCGAAGTGCCCGTAGAACGAAGCCTTGTAGTTATATTCATCGAGCAGCTTGCGTATGCCGCGCAAGTAGCTGCCCAGGTTTTCCGGTGCAACGGCTGCGTCGTCCCAACCTTCCCATTCAGGTGGCGCACCCGGCGCAAAAGCAGCCGCACGTGGTCCGGCTTCACGAATCTGCCATACCAGCTTTGCTTCTGAGCTTGTATAAATGCGCGCTGTAGGGGGCGAAGGAAGACGCTGCATTGCGGCCACCAGCTGTTCAGCAAGGCGTTGGGATTCGCCGGCGTCATCTGTTCCGAATTCGACAAGCAGAAACCCGTGGCCCTCCGGCAACAGGTGCACATGGGGATCATTTCTGCGTTTCAGTCCGTCTACGATGCTCCCTTCAAGGCCCTCCAATCCAATGGGTTTAAAGGGCAGTATCGCGGGCACGTGATCGGCAGCGATGAAAACATCAGGAAAGCCCAAAGCAACCAGCGTGCGGTGTTGCGGACTATGAATCAATCGCAGCCTGGCTTCCAATATCACTGCGCACGTGCCTTCAGTGCCAACGAGCGAATGCGCGAGATTGAAACCGTTTTCAGGCAGCAGTTCATCAAGGTTATATCCGGACACACGGCGTGGAATCCACGGATAGCCTGCGCGAATGCGGAGGGCGTACTCATCGCGTAAGCTAAGAAGCTTTTGGTAGATCTCGCCCAGACGTCCACCGGCGCGAATAGCGGAGTCTATGTCAGCTTCAGAATTCTTGGCCAACGTGAGCTGAGTACCGTCGTACAAAACAATCTTCAGTTCCTCCACGTTGTCCACAGTCTTGCCGCCAAGCAGAGAATGCGTCCCGCACGAGTTGTTCCCTATCATTCCCCCGATGGTGCAGCGGCTGTGGGTGGAGGGATCAGGGGCAAAGATCAGCTGATGCGGCTGCAGTTGGGCCTGCAAAGTATCAAGCACAATCCCCGGTTGGACGCGTGCAAATTTTCTGTCTGGATCAATTTCCAGTACTTGATTCATGTACTTGGTGAAATCGAGAACCACGGCGACATTGCAGCACTGGCCTGCCAGGCTCGTACCTCCGCCGCGAGGCAAGACAGGCGCGCCGAACTTACGGCACGCAGCAACGGTGGCAATCACATCATCAGCATTGCGCGGAACTACCAGGCCAATGGGAATTTGCCGGTAGTTGGAACCGTCAGAGGCGTAAAGTGCCCGGCTGCCGCGATCAAAGCGAACTTCACCCCGGACATGACGTTTGAGTTCGGACTCAAGCTCAGCGGCACGAGCGAATGAATCAACCGGTTTGGCATGTGAGCTGGGTGGGAGGGGGTTCATTTCAAAGCCGGCAAAAATCTTACCGCTGATGAACACTGATCACACTGATTAAATTGGATTGCAGGAACTCACGCCGGACAAACTCTCATTTTGCCGCTCCGACCGGTTCAGCGCTTTTTGCATTCACCAGCGAATTCATCGCTGCAGCAACTGCTCCATCCTTATGTGGCACACCAGCAATGCGAAGTCCCATCTCCACTCCGGCCAGCGTTCCCATCAGCATGAGATCGTTGAAATGACCAAGATGGCCAATGCGAAACACCCGGCGCGCAAGCCTGGACAGCCCCGCTCCCAGCGACATGTCAAAATTCTCAAGGATGACCTGGCGCAGGTGATCGGCATCGTGACCGTCAGGCATGAAGACCGCTGTGACGGCGCTGGAATATTCGGCGGGATTTTCACAAACGATCTCGAGTCCCCAGGCGCGGACGGCTGCACGGGTCGCCTCGCCATGGCGGAGGTGGCGGGCAAAGACGTTTTCCAAGCCTTCTTCATTCAGCATGGCGAGGGCTTCCCGCAGGCCGTACAAAAGATTGGTCGCTGGCGTATAAGGAAAAAATCCCTGCCGGTTGGGAGAGAGCATCTCCTGCCAATCCCAATAGTAACGATGCATCTTTGACGTTTTGTTGGCAGCAAGCGCTTTTTCAGATACAGCATTGAAACTGAGCCCGGGAGGCAGCATCAATCCCTTTTGTGAGCCTCCCACGGTCACATCCACTCCCCATTTTTCATGGCGATATTCCATGGAGCCGAGAGATGAAATGGTATCTACCATCAGGAGAGCCGGGTGTGTTGCGCGGTCCATTGCCGCACGAATTTGTGGAATCCGGCTGACTGCTCCAGAGGAAGTCTCGTTATGCACCACCATTACGGCCTTGTACGCGTGCTGCCTGTCAGCAGTGAGGCGAGCTTCCGTTTCAGCAGGATCAGCGCCATGCCGCCAGTTTCCGGGGACATACTCCACCTGAAGCCCATGTTTCTCCGCCACCTGCTTCCACAAGGACGAGAAATGCCCAGTCTCAAATATGAGCACTCGGTCACCCGGGCTCAACGTATTCACAATGGCCGCTTCCCAGGCGCCTGAGCCGGAGGAAGGAAACATAATGACCGGCCCTGACGTCTGGAAAATTCCGCGCAGGCCTTCCAAAACTTCCTTCCCAAGCTGCGCGAATTCAGGCCCGCGATGATCGATCACCGGACGGTCCATGGCGCGGAGCACGCGATCAGGGACGTTGGTTGGACCGGGGATTTGTAAGAAATGGCGGCCGGTATGAAGCATGAGGCACCTCGGCGTTTTATCCCAGAATCATCATTCAGCAACCTTCAACATCAACTTGCCGAAGTTTTCACCCCGGAAAAGCTTCAACAAAGTATCCGGAAACGTTTGGAAGCCTTCCACAATGTCTTCTTTTGATTTGAGTTTACCGGCTGCGATCCAACTGGCCATTTCGCGCGTCGCTTCGCCATAGCGGGATGCGTAATTGAAGACGATGAATCCTTCCATGCGGGCGCTGTTTATCAGCAGCGACAAGTAATTGGAAGGTCCTTTGATTCCCGTGGTGGTGTTGTACTGTGATATGGCGCCGCAAATTACCACACGCGCGCCGCGGGCAAGATTGGCAAGAGCTGCGTCCAGAATGTCTCCGCCCACGTTATCAAAGTACACGTTGATTCCGTTGGGGCAATGCTTCCGGAGTGTCTGCCCTACATCTTCATTCTTGTAATCGATTGCGGCATCAAACCCGAGTTCTTTGGTCAAATATGTGCACTTCTGCGGTCCGCCAGCGATCCCTACAGCTCGGCAGCCTTTAATCTTTGCAATTTGCCCAACCACCATGCCGGTTGCACCCGCAGCCCCGGAAACAACAACCGTGTCGCCGGCTTTTGCCTGGCCCACTTCCAGCAGGCCAAAGTAGGCCGTTAGTCCAGTGATGCCGAGTGCGCTTATGTAGACGGGCATTGGCAGGAGCCGCGTGTCAATCTTATTCAACCCTTTGCCATCACTGATGGCGTACTCCTGGATACCGAATACGCCGGTAACATGATCTCCCACCGCAAAACCCGGGTTCTGCGAGGCAATCACACGCCCGCCGCCGAATGCGCGCATGACCTCGCCAATTTTCACCGGCTCAATGTAAGACTTGCCTTCATTCATCCAGCCGCGCATCGCCGGGTCGAGCGAGAGATAGAGGACTTTCACCAGTACCTCTCCAGGCCCAGGGTCATGCACCGGCTCTTCGGTGTAATTCCAATCGGAACTCTTCGGCAAGCCGACAGGGCGAGCAGCAAGCCGGAACTGATGGTTGGTGGTGGGCATAGCGTCCTCCATTTCAGGGAAAACAGTATACCTACCTGGCCGGGCTCGGAGCCGCGCAGCGACCAGATACGCTCAGAATACTCGCTGGAATTCAATTCCGAGTTGCTACTCAGGCGGAAATATCCTGCCGAGATGAAATCGAGGTAAGGTGGGTGGCAGGTTTAGCGAAGAGCATGTATACGCCAATGCTGGCAATGGAGAGCACCGGCAATACCGCGACGGCTGAAGGCCAGTAGTTGTGCAGGACCCCGCACGCCAGAGCAGCAAGGGTATACGAGAGATAGACTTGTGCCTGCAGTGCCACAGAGTGCCTCATGCTGGCTTGCGCAGGATGTCCAGCGGCATCAGAGGTCTGGCGAGCTGCTCTGCTTTTACGTGTTATCCAAGTTTGCACTACGCCGGAAAACAGGCTGGTAATGGTGCCGGTGATGTAGGTGGTGGCAACCCCGGGCAGACTCAGGCGCTTTACCGCTGCACTCTGCATTCCCATGGCTATACCCGACGTAAAAATCACCAGGACACCTTCGGTATGAATGGAGGTTGTGGGTGGACGCACGCACACGATGGCAAAGAGCGCAAGCGCGGCAGTCTCAAAGAAAACTTCACGTCGAACAGCTGTAAATGTCTTAACCCTGTCGCCAGCTTCTCCTGCAACAACGGCACCCAACAGGACTCCAATAATGAAGGCAACCAAAGCAATGGAAGCCCTGGCAACAGCAGCGCCCTCTCGCTGGCCCACGGCCAAAGCCAGCAGCACTGAATTCCCTGTCATGTTGGCGGTAAAAACGTGAGCGCGCAGGTAGGTGATGGCGTCAACACTTCCAGCGGTCCAGGTAAACAGCAGCACAGTTACCCGGCGCCGCGTGGTAATAAATGAACTCGCGCTGGAGACGCTAGTCAAACAGTTTTCCTGCCAGGTGCAGATTGTATATCCAGCGTTGTAATCAAGCTGCGGAGACCGTGCCTGATGCCAGATCTACCGAATGTCCTGAGGCAGCCAGCTGCCGCTCCGCGGCTTTCAGGACAGTCGCCTTTGCTTCCGGCAGAGTCAGGGCAGGAATTACAGTCATATTTCCGAGCAGCGCGGCCAGATCAAAATAGGCCCGACGGCACTTCTTCATGAATTCCACCGGATACTCCGGCTTGCGCGCGTATGCGGAAACCGGATCTGCATCCAGCAGGTAGGCGATATCAGGCCTGGGCACGAGCGCCTGAACAAATTTCACGAAGCGGCGGCTGAGCGGGTTGGCAAGATTCAGGTTGGAAAGCTCGTCAAAGATGTATCGGTCCAGAATCACCACATCCACGCCAGACTTGCGCTTTTCGCGCGCAACCACGCGGCGCAGGTTCAAAGCGTCCATCAAATAAAGGAAATGCCGGGCCAGAGTCAGGTGCCAGCCACGCATGTTCTTGTCACGGCGATTTACCGGTTTTCCCGGCGCACCAATGCCCCGCTCGCTCTTATAGATCTTGTGGACAAAGCCTTCACGGTATTTGACCCCGACTACCACGTTGTCCCAGAAGGCGAGCAGACTGGTTGTGAAACCCGCAGCCTGCAAGGCAGAGCGCAGGTTATCAATCTGCGTAGACTTGCCGGAGCCATCCACACCGGAAAAGCTGATGAGCATAGTTCTTCTGCTGGTACGGTTTCCCATGGTTCTTTGGCCCTTTTCCCTTATTTCGGTATTCCCCCACCTGCATTGGGTGGTGTGGAAGACGTTCCGCGGCTCAAGGCATAAATTGTGCCTACCGCCGCGCCTGCTGCCGCAATCGCACCGATTTTGATGAGCAGAGACCTGGTCTGATGCTGCTTGGCTGGAGCAATAGCCGCACCTGCGGGCTTGGCTGCCGCTCCTCCTGCCGTGGGTACGTGCTCTGCAGTGGCAGCACCTACCGGTTGGCTGGGCTTCTGCTTTGGTTGCGGCGCTTCGGGAACATTCGCTTGATTTTGATCTTGCTGGGATGCCGCAGGCGGTTGCTGGTCCTGGTCTGTATCAGAAGCGTTCGGGTACGTCGTCACAGGCTGCAGAGGAGGCTGAGAGGGATTAATGGCGCCTCCTGATGGCTGAGTCTGTGGCGCGGGAGCAGGCTGAGTATTTTGCTGCGGCGCGGGCTGCTGTTGCGGGGGCTGGGACTGGCCGGACGCCTGCTGCGCCAGCATTTCCGGACTGATAGCAAGGGCCAGTGCCATCACCAGGCTCAGGAACTTAAATCGGCTGCTTTGGATTTGCATACATTCCCTCATAATTCACAGGGTTATTTCGAGCCTACTCGGGTTTGATTGAAGTCGTTGCTGCGCTGGATATGGCGGCGGTCATTTTTCCCGGTCGAGCAGGCATGGCCAACCAGCGGCTGACATCAGCTTCTCTGTTCTGAACATATTTGATGCGATTTTTCAGGTAGCGGGTCAGGCTGGAAAAACTGGTTTTGTACCAGCAGCAACGTTCCATGACCGGCGAAAATCCACAAACAAGCCGGATCCGGCGAAGCATGGCGTCCCGCGGAAGCAGGAGTGACGCCACGAAGCGATGATTGCCCTCCAGCAGCGTAACCCGATGCGTTTCATCCACCCCAATTAACAGAATCGTGGAGCGTGGACCCTCATTTTGCATGAGCGAGCATAGAGCCTGGACTTTTAACACGAACGGGCTGGGATTCGCCTCGCTGCACAGGGCGCGCAGGCGCTCAGTCACATGGATTGCGTTGAAGTTGCCCCGGGCCAGAGCCCGCCATTGCGCGCGGGGAAAGACATTGACACGTTCCGATTCCTCCGGTTTGAACTCGACCTCCCACCATTGCGTGTCCGGCGGCAATTCGCGCCACATGGGACCGCGACGGCGGAATAGCAGTGCTCTTCGAAGCGCGTTTTCATCCGGATCAGAAAGATCTGGTTCGTACACAACGCCCTCGAACTGAGTGCGGTCCCGGTCATATTCGACCTGGTAGAACTCAGCTTTCAGGAATTCGGAGATGACTTCCTCCTCGGTAATGCGACAAAGTTTTTTCACGTCGCCTCCACTGGTGCGCGCCCAACGCGCCGCAAGAAGGGGAATGAAACCAGGAACAGCATGATGACCATGAGGACGATACGAACCATGATGACCTCATGCAGAGTCTGGTGAAAAAAGCCGATCACAAGGAACAATGCTCCGCTGATCACCAGTTGGAGCCATCCGGTGTTGGCGATGCGCCGAGACATTTCATAAGCGATCAGCACCACACTGAGCGAATAAAGTCCCGTAGCAATGGCATAGAGCGCGAGCAGCGAGCCGATGTTGATGAACTTGGAGCCAAAGATCAGGCCCATAATGAAATGTGGGAACAGCGCCGCGCCGAGCACGAAAACGCACGAGATGGCAAAGACCAGCAGCATGGGCAAACCCAGCGCTTCTGATTTTTTCTGGTCCTGGCGGGATGCAGCAACGGGAAACATGGCATTGACAATGCCAAACCAGCAAACGAAGTAGAGCAGCCGGCCGATCTGCGCGATAGCGGCATAGATTCCTGCCGGTTCAGCGGGAAAGAAGTGCTTCACCAGAAGAATGTCAATGTTATTGATAATTACCTGTCCGATGAAGAAAACAATTGCCTGAACGGCTTCAGCAAACGATGCGGGCTCGCCGGGAATGGCTTCCACCCGGACTTCCCGCGGCATCGGCGGCAAAAAGTAAGCCATCACCACGGCTGCGGAAATTGCGCCAACTGCTCCCAGTGCACCGTACCCGGCTAAGACAAGTCCGACGCCGACCACGAACCGGGTCACCGCTTCTACAACAAAATTCCCTCCCAGCCGGGGGAAGAAGCAGAGGCCCTGCATGGCTCCGCGTTTCACTCCCAGCGGGGCATAAACTGCCACGCCAAGAGCGAGGAGGCCTAAAATCCAGTGGTCCGGCAGGTTCAGATAGGCGGCAAATGGTTTTTGAGCAATAAAGAGGATGGCGGCAATGATGAGGCTGGCGATCCAGGCTTTTCCCAGCAGGGACTTTACAACGGCTGATTTTGCGCCAAACGCTTCATTGCGGGCCACAAACTTGGCGCATACCAGCTGAAATGACAGGCTCACCGAGGAGACGATCAGCAGAATGGTGATGGCGGCATTGATGTGGCCGAACTCGGATGGACCCAGAATGCGGGCCATGAAAACGTTGTAGGCGAAGTTAAAGCCATTCACCAGGAGCATGCTGATGAGCATGACCAGGCTCCCGCCAAGCACGAGAGACCGGATGTTTCGGCGCTGCGATTTTGTTTCTACGGCAACCGGCGCGCCTGCAGCCGGGAATGTGACTGCGCTATCGGATTGGGACATCGATTCCGGTCCTGGGGCTCATGCCGCCGCTGGAGCGGACGGGCGCTTGTGTAAAAGCTGTTGCCGCATCGCGTTCGGCAGAAAGCCGCTGAAACTGCGTGCAGCATCGGTGGACGTTTCATAAATTTCGAAAAGGCGTTCGGTCCGTGTCAGTTCCAGGACGATGGATGCTTCCGGCGAAGGCGAGGCCAGCTTCAGGTCGCCATCACGCTTGTGCGCCTCTGACATGCATCGCAGAAGCATTTCCACTCCCGCCGCATCCAACTGCACCACCTGAGAGAGATCAAACACGAGCTGAGGGCGATCGATAGATAGAAAGGGCCGAACATCTCGCAAAAATTCGCGGGCCGTGCGTGCGTTCACCCTCTCCGGCATTCTTTTCACTACCACCGGTCTGCTATTGATTTCCATGGGTCCTCGCTACCACAAAATTCGAAGGAAATTCATTGGCTGCCTGAGAATCACAGGCGGGCGCGCAATAACCTGAAGCGGCGCCCAGGGACGGAGAGGTTTGTCGCAGTGCGTTGTTGAGATCAGGGCTGGGGGCTGGAGACGGGCCAAATATTCCGCGCCAAAATTGCCGGGGCAAATAGGTGATGAGCTCAGCTGTTGAAGAGAGCATCCTGTTCCCGGAACTTGCAACTGAATGCCGTAATAGCTTGCTATCCGTGATGCGCACAGCGCAGTCGCGGCGGAGGTTCCATATGCAGGAGAAACCCGCAACCGAGTGGGCCAGTTCAAGGGCGGCGCCGATACAGGAGTAAGGCAACAGGCTGGAATTTTCCACTACGGTGCCGCAATCAACCTGGGCGTGGTGCTCAATGCTGCTGCAACGGGTAATCACTGCCCCGGAACGGATGCGCGCAAATGAACCAATAAAAGCAGGCGCCAGGATCCGCGCCCCTTTTTCAATCTGGGCCCGCGAAGCGGCCCATACTCCGGGGCGAACCTGCTCGCCTGCAGGTGCTGTTTCAGTCTTCAGGGTGAGAATGTCAATGGCGAACTGCCGCAAATCCAGCGAGTCGGCCAGAGGATTGAGATATCCTAAGTTTTCAAATTCCGGGCAGTCCGTTCGGCAATGGACGAGTTTGCTGCGGAACAATGAAGCCGCATCGTTGCGCCGCGAAGCGCTTATACAGAAGACTTCCACGGGTTGTGCGTTTTGCTTTACCCGGCTGACGCGGCACTGCCGATCAAGGTGAAACTGGATCATGCTTTCAAAATCGATCTCAGCGTAAGAGCCCAGGCTGACCAAAATAACGAGTTCGGCGCCGGACTGTACAAGATCGTTGAATGCGCCCTCAGCCGCGCGCCAGAACCGGTCAGCGCTGGCAAAAATCTGGGAAATATTGCCAGGAGACTTAGTTCCAGTGTTGTAAGGCTGGCCATCGATGACTGCTGTTATGGGCGAGACGCCGAACTTCTGTAATCTTTCGGCAATTCGTTCGAGCGCGGACTTCCCCACAACATCTGTGAGCGCGGGGGAAAAGCCGGCGAACTGGTGGTGGTCTACGAGACCCACACTAGCCGAATTTACGAGTACCAGTCCGCGAATGTCCATCACTTTCACCTTTGCATGCTCCTGCAATGAGCGTTTCTTGTAAGGGTGGGAGGCGCGGAAGAGCGCGAGAGTACCTGCTTTGAGACGCAGACGCCGATATGGATTGCAACTGGTGTACTACCGGAACCCATGAGCCCCTCAGGCTTTAAAAAAACCGTCCTCAGCCCGCCAAAAAATTTGCCGTTACGCGGCAGCAAGACCAAATCTATTCGCGTTGTGATGCCCGTTTCCCACAACGCAACCGCCACGATTTTTAGCAGCAGTGTTGAAATAGATGAGGATTGCCATGCTGGTGTTGTAAGGTTTGAATTTTTCCGCAAGCCATTTACTGCTAGTATTTTCCCCATGCGCCAGCCCGAAGGAATCTTCTATACAGTGATGCAGTCCCCGCTCGGTTCGCTGCTGCTGGCGGCAACAGAAACAGGTGTTTATCGACTGCAATTTGATAGTCCTATTCCCGTAACACATTCGGATCAGGTATGGATTGAATCCCGGGACCATCTGAAAACCTGTGAAGAGCAGCTCAACGCGTATTTCTGCGGGGAGCTGCGCGAATTCAGCCTGCCACTGGACCTCAGAGGCACCGCTTTTCAGGTGCGGTGTTGGGAAGCCCTGCGCCGCATTCCTTACGGCACAACATGTTCTTACGCGGAGCTGGCACAGGAGGTCGGCAGCCCGCGGGCTTTTCGGGCCGTCGGCCAGGCCAACCACAACAATCCGGTGTCAATCATTGTGCCGTGCCATCGGGTGATTGGAGCCAATGGAACGTTGACCGGCTACGGCGGTGGTCTGGACGTGAAACAGAAGCTGCTGCGGCTGGAGCGCGGAGAAGTTCACACGCTCTTTTCACACACAGCGCAAACGGCGTAGCTGTAGCGCGCTTCTTTCGAGGCGGAGTCCCGCTGCGTTTATTGGGGTGGACGTGTGGCCATGGCTGGCGCGGCGTTGCGATTCTTGTCACTGATTGTCAAATGGCTGATGACTTTCCGGTTTCCAGCATAAGAATCCACGATCCGGGTCGCGGTCAGCTTTTCGCGGGCCGTTGCCACCGACCCAGTGATATTGATGGACTCTGCCGTAACCCTGACGTTCACCGTATCTCCGCTCAGGGTGGGCTCCTTGCTCAGAGCATTCTGAATCTGGCTTTGCAGCTCGGTATCGGATGAAGGTTCGGACGCCGGGTGGGGCGTTTCCGGAACCTCGGTCTTGCCTGTGGTGGATCCAGCTGCGCCCACAACTCCGCCTCCAGAAGCATCAGTAGCACCTCCCGGGACATTAATCGGGGAGTTACCTCCCTGAGGAGCAGGTTGAGCTCGTGAGGGCTTGACGGGCGTAGTTTGAGCAGGCGCAGGCTGTGACGTCTGCTGTCCCGGCTGGGAGCTCTGGGACTGGCTCTGCCCCTGCGCCGATGCATACGCCAATGTAAGTGCTGATAGGAACAAGGCTAAATATAAGAGCCTATTCATGGTTGCCTCTCAAACGCGGAGATCAATAAATGACGGAGCCTGGTGAACCACTGCCGTTCCGGTCCAATTCTGAATAGATGCGTCCCTGCGGGATCTGAGGACGCCATTCCAGATAAATTTTGGGAGCTTGCTGACCATTCCCAAAGTCACCTGAAGGGTCCATGAAAGCTGCTAAAAATAGTGGATTTACGATTCAAATTGGCTGAGAATGTCTGCAAAGAAGATCAGTACGCCATGTGAGCCAAGTTGCTCACTTTGAGCACCGATCTACAAACCTGGTATGCGCGGTTCCCTCGCCGCGAACGTGCTGAAGATTGTCCTTTGCCTGAAAGAAACGGAGACTCAATTAAGCTGTAAACTCAAGATATGCACGCCCACCCCCATTCACACCGGATGACTTCGAGGGCATTGCGATATTCACTGGTGGCCACGTCGTTGTATGTGGTGGTTACGCTGGTTGCGGGGCTGCGTGCACACAGTCTGGCTCTGTTATCTGAAGCCGGGCACAACGTAACCGACGTTCTGGCTCTACTGTTGTCGTGGGTGGCGGTTTTCATTCAGACGCGCCCGCCGAGTTCAACCAAGACCTTTGGATATCATCGGGCCGGTGTCCTGGCTGCATTCATCAATGCCCTGACTCTGGTTGGCATTGCTTTTTACATTTTTTACGAAGCCATTATGCGAATGCGCCGTCCGGTGGAGGTGCAGCCGACAGTCATGATCTGGGTGGCAGTGGCCGGCGTAATCATGAACGGGGTGATTTCCTGGTTTCTGTTCCGCGCGTCCCGTGATGTGAACATACGCAGCGCGTTCATTCATCAGGTAGGCGACACGCTTTCAACCGCGGCCGTGATCGTCGGGGGATGGGCCATCCTGTGGACCGGACAGAGTTGGATTGACCCGGCACTTTCCATCGGTATCGCCTGCCTGATTCTCTGGTCGTCGCTCGGCATCATTCATGAAACACTGAACATCCTTCTGGAAGGCGCGCCGCACGGCATGTCTGTGGAACAGGTAGTCTCTGCCTTGAGCCGGGTGGATGGCGTGATTGACGTGCATGATGTTCACGTATGGAG
Organism: Candidatus Angelobacter sp.; assembly: GCA_035763445.1. GTDB lineage: Bacteria > Acidobacteriota > Terriglobia > Terriglobales > Acidobacteriaceae > Angelobacter. Next base: position 5,383 of record DASUBD010000500.1, on the reverse strand, counting down.
CATTGGTTCTGATACACCTGCGCTTTCCTGCCATATCCGCATCAACGACATCATGCTGTCTGAAAGCGATCTGATCCTCCGCAGGATCAAGCAAGTGCTCTCAGTGAACTACCACATTGAGCACACCACAATTCAGTTTGAGAACTCTGTGTGTGACAGTGCCCACGGCTGCCTGATTCCGATTGGCAATCATCGACCCGCTAGGGCTTCGACGGTGAAGACCCGCTAGACCCCATTTCATTGTTCCTTCCTGTCTCCTGATGCGGCGCTTTGGTGCTGATAGATCTCTCGCACTGTTTCAAGCGTATCGATTTCTTCCGGCTTCTTGTCATTACGCATCCGAAGGATGCGGGGAAAGCGCAGCGCGAATCCGCTTTCGTGCCGATCAGAGCGCATAACATTGTTAAAAGCGACTTGCAGAACGATTTCTGGTTCTACCGTCCGGCGATATCCCTGGTCTTCCAAGGTGTGTGCCAGAAACCAGTCTGTCATTTCAGCGATCTCAGCGTCCGTAAGTCCCGAATACGCCTTTCCGACATTGAGCAGCCGATCGCTCTCGCGGACGGCAAAGGTGTAATCACTCAGCACCTTTGCCCGTTTGCCGTGTCCCCATTCAACCGCGGTGACCACAACGTCCAGCGTTGCCAGCTCGTGTTTCAGCTTGAGCCATGACTTTCCGCGACGTCCCGGAGTATAAGGTGACCCGAGATCCTTCACCATCAAACCTTCATTGCCGCGGTGGCGCGCCTGCTGGAAGAGTTCATCGAGGTGCTCAGCCGAGCCAGCCTTCAGCGTGGGAGCCAACATCACGCGAGCAGGCCCACTAGCAACAGCTACCGCAGGCTCAAAGACCAGCGCGCCTTGCGGATTTTCTGTGGCTGCCGCAACCTCATGCCCAACTTCGAAGGCTTCTTTGGGAATTTCTGCAAAGGCCTGCTCAAGAAGCTGCCGCCGCAAAGACAGAGGCTGATCAATGAGCAGTTCTTGTTCGTGAAAGAGTATGTCAAAGACCATGTACACCACTGGCACATCACGAATGAGCTGTTGAGAAACTTTTTTCCGTCCCACGCGCTTTTGCAGTTCGGAAAAGGGCAGCGCCTGATTCAGGCTTTGGCTCCAGGCCAGAATTTCGCCGTCCAGAATCACCGGCTGGGGAAAGGCACGCAAAGCCGGCGGCAGTTCAGGAAAAGAGCCGCTGATCTCGTCGAGGGTGCGGGAGAAAATGCGGACTGCGGGATTTTGCTTTCCTCCACAATGCGCCTGTGCGCGAATACCATCGTATTTATCTTCGACATCGGCAGGTGAGAAGTAAGAGAAAGCTTCATGCGCATCCTGAGCGGGGCTGGCCAGCATGAATCCCAAAGGATGAAACAGACGCATTCTGGCTTCAGTGAGGGAATGCGCGGCTGCAAGCTTCAGCGTTTCCGCTATATCTCCCAGAAGCATGTGCGCGCGCTGCACATCAGAAAGTTTTTCATCGTATGCGGCTGCGATCGACTCTTCGACCAGACTTTCCTTAAGGCCTATACGCAAATCCCCGGTAATAATTTTGAAGATGTACTTGACTTCCAGCGCACTGGCACGTAGCAAGAGGTTCGTAATGAGGCGAAGTTTGTGCTCTGCCCGCGAGGTCTGAGCAAGTTCATCAAATGTGGTGGCTATCTCTGCAAGCGTTAGGGAACTGTGGCCAGCATCAGGCGTTCGGTCCTGTAGCACGTCCTGCGCTGCGGCCCCCAAATCGCCGTGGCGACGGTAAGCGGCAGTAAGGGCTACGTCCGGCTTGTGTGAGATTTCAGCTAGAGCCCGCCACAGCAGTGATCCGCCAACGTTGAGGGTGCGCTCTTCCCATTTGGGAAAAGCACGACCGGAAAGGAAGACAGCGGCCTGAGATGCCTCTGGCAGCGGGCGGGAGCGCAGGTATGCGGCAAGCAGACGGGTCTTTTCTGTCTTTTTGGTGGTCGCGGCGATGGCTTCACACAGCTCGGCAAACGTTTGCATGGTGTATTACGGCCGAAGTTGCTGATTCGGCATGCACCCGTACTTCTCATAGTTTCAACCGGACTATGAGGTGCTGCCCAATTGGGTGCTCTGATTTCAGCCAAAGTTAGCGTAAAATGATGCCTGACGGCGGTTTGGGCCCACTACCTGGGTTTCTGGAGCCCGCAACCCGCCTCCATCATCTAATCAGACAATGAGATATTGGCGCCAATTCCTCCGTTTTCTTGTGTCTTTGCAACTGCTTCCTATCCTCGAAGGCGGTGAGGAAACCCTTGTCGGCGGGCAGGCCGTGGTGGAAGGCGTTATGATGCGTTCTCCCCATGCATGGGGCATTGCTATTCGTAAGCCGTCAGGCGAGATCACAACCCACTGTGAGTCCCTGCAGAGGCCATCAGAGAAGCACAAATGGATGGGCTGGCCTTTTGTTCGAGGATTGGCGACCCTGGGCCAGGCCATGCGCCTGGGATTTGTAGCCTCAAAATTCTCATTGAATGTGGGCCTCGAGTCCGTCGCGCAAGAAGAGGGTGAAAAGAAGCCCGAAATCAGCGGCTGGTTCATGGCTGTAAACATGGTCCTCTCCATTGGCTTCTTCATCTTCATGTACAAATTTGTGCCGCTCGCGGCAGCAACCGGCTTGAAGAAGCACTGGTCTGTGCTCAATGGCAACTTCGCTTTTAACCTGGTGGACGGAATTATCAGGATTGCGCTTTTCCTCCTGTTTGTCTGGGGCATATCGCTGTTCAAAGACATCAAGCGGATTTATCACTATCACGGCGGCGAGCATAAGACCGTCTTCGCCTTTGAAGACCACGGCATGCCAAGCATCCAACAGGCGCAGCAGTATTCGACGTACCATCCGCGCTGCGGTACCAGCTTTCTGATGACGATCATGCTGATCTGCATCTTTGTCTACGCTGCGTTCCCAGTGCAGGGGTTCTGGGCGAAATTCGCGTTGCGTATTGCGTTTCTTCCTGTGATCGCTTCCGTGTCTTACGAGCTGATTCGCTTCTCGGCGAAACACGGAAAGTCAGTGTTTGCGCTGTTGACCAAGCCGGGGCTGTGGCTGCAGAGGATCACCACGCAGCCGCCATCCGATGACCAGGTGGAATGCGCCATCAAGGCGCTCGATCTGGCCATGGACCTGGAAAAGAAAAACGGCGGGGAACTGGTAATAGCGTAATATTCGAGTAGATATCAGTTTAGTTATGTCCTTTGTGCATAACATCTCGAATTTGTAGCGGCGCCCGCCGCATAACCTTCGTGTCTCTTTTTGTCGCCATCAACTTTTACAGCAGCAAGTAAGCGTCCGCCATTCCGTAGCTGAACTGAAGGCGGCATGCACCATCACTGACCTGTAGGCGCACGCGTGGTGAGCGGGAATGCGATGGAACGCCGGGAAATACACAACATGACAATAGCCACAATGTTGATCGGTATCGAGCGCCGCATGGCGGGACTTCGGCGGAAGTCTGTTCATGTGGGGGACCATCGCATTGTGTATTCGGAGGGCGGCGGCCGCAACGCCGAAACCGTGGTGCTGGTGCACGGATTCAGCGCCTCGGCAGACAGTTGGAACAGGTTGGCTGGGCAACTGACAAAGCGTTATCACGTGATAGCGCCCGATCTGCCGGGTTGGGGCGAGAGCACGCGTAGCGACTCCGCTTCGTATGGCTACCCCGTCCAGGTTGAACGGCTGCACCAGTTTGTTGAGCAGCTTGGTCTCAAGCAGTTCCATTTGGCAGGGCACTCGATGGGAGGAGGCATTTCTGCGAGGTATGCCGCCCTCTACCCGGAACGGGTGAGGACACTTGGCCTGGTCGCTCCGCACGGAGTCACCGAACCCAAAGAAAGCGAATTGGCGCGGTGCGTTGGCAAAGGCGATAACTGGCTGGTGGTTTCATCCATGGAGGGATTTGAGAGGCTGATGAAGAACCTGTTTGTGAAGCGCCCGTTTGTGCCGCGCTCAGTGTTGAAATATCTGGCTCAACAGACCATCAGCAGGTCAGCCAAGACTCAAAGGATCTTTGATGAGATCCACTCAAATAGCCCGCTGCAGGAAGAATTGAAGCAAATTAAAGCTCCCACGTTCATTGTGTGGGGCAATGATGACAAATTGGTCCATGTATCGGCTGCAGAGGTGTTCCGCAGCGGGATTAACAACTCGGAAGTTCTCATCATGAAAGAAACCGGCCACATGCCGCTGCTCGAAAATGTGCGGCAATGCGGCGCCGCATATCTTGCCTTCATTGAGAAGGGGCGTGGCGCAAAGGAAGCGGCTGCTTGATGCCGCCGATAAATAGGAAATGAGCATGTTTGAACGTTTAAATCAAATTGAATCCAAGTACGACGAGATGACGAAGGCGCTGGCTTCGCCGGAGATCATTAACGACTCTTCGAAATACCAAAAGACTGCCAAGGCTCACAGCGAGCTCTCAGAAATCGTGGAGAAATACCGCGAGTACAAAGATCTGCAAAAGGGAATAGAAGAGAGCAAGGCAATGGTAGAGGACGAATCAGACGCCGATTTGCAGGCCTATGCTCAGGAAGAGCTCACGCGCCTGCAGGAACGAGTAGCGGCCACGGAAAATGAGCTGAAGCTGCTGCTGGTTCCCAAAGATCCGAATGATGAAAAGAACGTGGTCCTGGAAATTCGCGCAGGCACCGGCGGGGACGAAGCCACACTGTTTGCTGCTGAGATGTTCCGCATGTATACGCGATATGCGGAAACCCAGCGCTGGAAGGTTGAAGTGCTTTCCACGTCAGAATCCGGCGTCGGCGGCTTGAAAGAAGTAATCGCCATTATCGAAGGTCGGGGCGTCTACTCACGGCTTAAGTATGAGAGCGGCGTGCACCGCGTGCAGCGCGTGCCTGAAACTGAGCAACAGGGCCGCGTGCATACTTCGGCGGTGACGGTTGCGGTGCTGCCTGAAGCTGAGGATGTGGACATTAAGATCGAAGCCAAGGACATTCGAATTGATACGTTCTGCTCCTCGGGTCCCGGTGGCCAGTCTGTAAACACCACTTATTCCGCAGTCCGCATCACGCATTTGCCTACGAATACGGTGGTGAGCTGCCAGGACGAAAAATCCCAGATCAAAAACCGCGAAAAAGGCATGCGCGTGTTGCGGGCCCGTCTTTACGAGATGGAACTGGAGAAACAGCAGCAGGCGCTGGCCAAAGAGCGCAAGGCGCAGGTTGGGTCGGGCGATCGCAGCGAGAAGATCCGTACCTACAATTTTCCCCAGAACCGGGTGACGGACCATCGCATTGGGCTTACGCTGCACCAATTGGGCGATGTGATGGATGGCAAGCTGGGAGGAATTATCGATGCTCTGGTAACGCATTATCAGGCAGAGAAGCTGAAGAGCCAGGCTGAGGTGGTGGC
>DASUBD010000499.1:0-3879 GCA_035763445.1 Candidatus Angelobacter sp. | reverse complement strand
GGCGGTGGATGTGTTCAACGCTATTCAGAAAAATGGCCCGGTGAGCAAGGATGGCCTGCGGCAAACGGTGAGTCGCGAATTGAGCGACGCGGCGCTGGACCGCGCGCTGGGTGAACTGTGGTCCATTCTGAAGATTGTGCGCGTGAATTATCGTGAAGGCGAGGGCACGCTTTGGGACTTGCTCTACCGCTGGTCGCCGGGCGTGGTGAAAGAGGCGCTTGATATCTCCGAACCTGAGGCGATTTCAGCACTGCTAAGCAAATTCCTGGAAAGCGCCGGGGCCGCCACCCAGGATGAAATTGAAGCATTTTTCTCGCACCTGACGTCCCGGTCCAAGGTGCGGGAAGCCATCAATGCGCTGCTCTCTGCCCGCGAGCTCAACTTTGTGGGTGCAGGTCCAAAGACGCTGATTCGCCTGGCGCCTGTGCCGGAGCCACGCAGGAGAATCAATGGCTAAGAACGAGAGTGCTGAGGGCCGCCGGATCGTGATCGCCATTGATGGGCCGGCCGGCTCCGGCAAAAGCACTCTAGCCGCGTTGCTGGCAAAAAAGTACGGCTATATCAATATCGAAACGGGCGCCATGTATCGTGCTCTGGCTTTGAAAGCGATGCTTGAGAATGTCCCGCTCAACAGCGATGACGCGCTGGCGACGCTTGCCCGCAAGTCGAGCATTGAGTTGCTGGCACGCCCGGAAGGCAACCGTGTTCTGCTTGACGGAGATGATGTGACGGAACGAATTCGCCGGGAAGACATCACGGACGCAGCATCCAAAGTCTCAATTCATCCGACGGTTCGCGAGTGGATGGTGGAACGCCAGCGCGAGCTGGGCGCGAATGGCGGCGTGGTCATGGAGGGCCGCGACATAGGAACCAAAGTATTTCCTGATGCCGAGGTAAAGTTTTTTCTGGATGCTGCTCCTGAGGTTCGCGGCTCGCGCCGCTTTCTGCAACAACCTGCTGCTTCTGCGCCGCCGGAATCAGTGCTGGCTGAGCTCCGGGCCAGGGACGAGCGCGACCGCACTCGCGCAAATTCTCCTCTGGTCCCGGCTGCCGATGCGGTTCTGATTAATTCAACCCACCTGACGCTGGATCAGGTGCTGCAGCGAGCCAGCGAGATCATTGAAAGCAGAATGGCTGAACTGCAAGACAGGTAGCTGATATTGGCTTAGTCCCACCGATCACGGTCTCAAAAAACCCAATTTATTGCTTTCTTACCTCAATGGTCCCGTGATCCGATTTAAGCATCACCAGAGGCCCGCCTTTTCCTACACTCGTACGAATCGAGGAGTTGCGGCGCTCATTATCCACTTTCAGATCAAAATCAGTGTTGATGTCCCCGCCCATGCTCTCTGCATCGAGTTGAAACCCGGCGCCGGCCGGAACACTGAGCCGTATATCTCCATGCACGTTGTTTACGTCAATGGGGGCCAGCGGTAATTTGGGCTGCAGTTCGATGGTTGCGTTACGGTTCTGAATGTGAATGTCGCCGCTCACATCCTCCAGATGCACTCCTTTGCTTTTGGTATCCAGACGGAACGGTCCCACAATCGAACTGGCGCGTAGATCGTCGGGCTGCATTTCAAACTCACCGTCCAACCGGACAAACTCAAGGTTGGTCCGCGCTGTGGTGAAATGCACGCGCTTGGCGATGCGCGCGAGCTGCAGATCACCCCAATAGGTTCCGGTCATGGTCAGCGTACCCTTTACGTCAGAAATATCGGTGTCGTGCACGCTACCGTCCACAGTCACGTTCCCAGAGATGTCTTTTCCCGTGATAGAACCGTTTCTCAAGTGGAGCACGGCATCGCCTTTGATCTGGTCGAAATTCACATCCCCGTGATCGGTAGAGAGTTCAACGTTCCCGTCACGCTGTGACACCGTAATGTCTCCGTGGTGGGTGGTAACGGTGACAGCCAGCTTCGCAGGCAGTTGCAGGTCAAGGTCAAACTCGCCGCGCTGATAATTGCCGCTGGAAAGGTCCAAAACGGCGATGTCGCCCTGCTGAACGATTTGAGGATGGGTGGACTCATTGAGCTGATTGGCATTATTTTGCGAGTCACTGCGCAAAGCCTTCTGAACGATTGCGTGAATCTGGTTATCAGCGCTGGCGGTAATTTTGATATCGCCACGGCTGGTCAGAATGCGCATCTGCGTGGCATTGACCGGCTGGGAAAAGTTGTCACTGAAGTCGTAGCGACTGCCAAACATGCCATTAAAAAAATCGCTTACGTCGGGATCATCGTCGATACCAATGTTCTGTCCCAGTCCGTGCCAATCCACACGGGAGACACGCGTAGTGGTAATTCCGAAGATGATGAAAAACACCAGAAAGACAATCGCCCCGGCGCCGAGTCGAGGAGAGGGATTGCCGCTGGCGCGAGCCCACATATATTCGATCAGCTTGATCACGCCAAGCAGAATGAGAAGAATCGGCCAGTAATTGCTGAACCAGATCCAGAAACCGCGGGTGGAGATAACTCCAAAGTTGCGCAGCAGGAGAATGACTCCAATGGCGATCAGCACAATGGGACCGAACAACGAGCGCTGCCGCCGCGGCGAGTAATAAGGAACTTGTCCGGGTGTGCTCATGGTTTTACCTGTGAATCTTGCTCCGGCGACTCAGCCGGAGGTGGAGGAGGATTGTTGGCGCTCCAGCTGGCCGATGGCGGAGCCGGAGGTGGCGCAGGATTGTTAGTCCACGCAGCCGGAGGCACATTCATGGCTACCGGCGCCGAATAAGGATCAACGTGGTTCTCGGTTGAGGCGCTATGGCTCATGAAGATGAAAGCTCCAATTACCAGCAGCAAAACCGGCCAGGTCTGGCTAAAGTCGAGAATTCGGTTAGTATCGAGCAGGAACAAAATGCCAAGCGTCACCAGGATTCCCGCGCCCATCAGATTCTGCGCCCGGCAGCGGGCACAAGCGCAATTTTTGTTTCTTCTATAAATTGGCATCACCTTCCTCCTTGCATTCCCTGAGTTTGTGACATGTGCTTGTAGGCAATCCACAATCCCAGGCCGATGAGGAAGAGGGGCCACATCCTGTGCAGGTTGAATATGCCTATGTTGCCCAGCAGGAACAGCACTCCAAGGGCGATGAGCACAATGGCTCCAACGGGAGTCTGCTGCGGATCAACAACTGGCTGGTCTGTAACCGGAGCCGGGCTGGTTGCAGCTGCCACATTTGTTGCCGGAGCCGATGCTGACGTTGCAGGAGCTGCGAACGGTACTGCAGGCGCACTGCTCTCCTGGATTCCAAATAACTTGTCCAGTCCCAGCGGGTCAGGCAACGGCAGTCCTAACATCTTCGCCTGAGCGGTCTTATAGGCGTCGAAGGCCATGTAGAAAATCCAGAAAGCGATCAGCGGACCAAACCAGCCGGAAACGTTACTGCTGGCAATAATCAAAAGCACAAAGATCACCACATGCACAAAGCCTTTCATGAACTGGCCGTTGTACATGGCGCCCACGCCGGGAATAAAACCCAGCAGCATGGCAATGCCGGGGCTGGGAGCGTTTGATACCGCGGCCACCGGCAGCACAGGCTGCCCTGGCACTCCGGCCGGGGCGGTTTGCAGGCGGGCGGCGATGCAGGGCTCGCAGTAAATAGCTCCCATCACGTCGCGTTTGCAGTTCTCGCAGAGCGCCTTCCCGCAAGTTCGGCAGAACGCGGCTGCCGGTGTATCTGTGTGTACGGCGCAATTCATATCCTGGCTCCTTCATGTTTCAGGGTGGACTGGGCGAAAAGGGAACCATTCTGCTCCAGGCTATTGTTGTCTTGAGGATGACCGCTGCCATTGGGGGCTGTATTGCGGTTCTGTTCCTGTTTTTCGTTGTTGTTCTTGGCCGGCTCCGGCGCAGTGGTTCGCTTCAGGTTCTG
>DASUBD010000498.1:0-9481 GCA_035763445.1 Candidatus Angelobacter sp. | reverse complement strand
GTTTCCTATCGGTGTTGCCGGATTGACAACGTTGAACAGGTTTCTCGCACTCACGCTGAAGGTCATGCTGTAGCGCTGGCTGGTTTGCTCCCCGATCATGAACGGGCCGCCACCGCCTCTGGGACCACCGCCTCCCCGGGGCCCTCCCCCTCCGCGACGTTCCACATGCGGTCCTCCACCCTCGCCCTGTTGCCGCGGGTTCGAACTTTCCACTTTAGGCCCGATGCCAATCGTCTTTGCCAGGCGCATGTTAAAAGTAAATTGAGCCTGCCCAGTGCCGAAGTTTATAGGCACTATGGTTTGTCCGGGGATTGGCGCTGTATCAAAAGCTCCAAGCGGCGTCTGCACCACACTGGCACGCGTAGGATCCGTGGCGAACGCAGGTCGATCATTGAAAATCGAGTCGCCGTTCAGGTCCGTTCCGGTGGTGATGTTATAAGGTTCGCCGGTGGAGAACACCATGAATGGGCTCACCCGGAAACCGTGCGTCAGTCCAACGCTCCCGCCAAAGAACAAACGGCTGCGCACATCAAATGCGGCGCGTCCATAATCGGCGCTGATGTCTCTGGAGTTGGAAGCAAAACTTCCCGGCCCCGCAGTATCACTATTCGCAAAACTCAGACTGTAGAAGCTGAACAACAACAGTTTCTGCCCGGCCCGGATGTTCACATGTCCCATCAGCTGGTTCTCTTTGAAATCTGCGCCGGAAACGTACTCATAGATGTTGCCCGCGTTTGGGTTTGGGCGGCTGTTGGGATCAGCCGGATCAAGTGGCGCATTGGCGTTAATCGTGACCAGTTGGTGCACGCCGCGCGAGTGAACGTAAGTCAGGGTCGCCGTGGCGGATTTTGTGACCTGGTGCTCCAGCGAAACCGCTGATTGAATGGTGTAGGGCGCTTGCAGATCCGATGATACCTGGTAAACCGTGGGCGTCGCACTTGGCAGTCCAGAGAGCGACGTTGGAAGGTTCGGGAAAAAATCAGGATTCCTGACAATAACCTGCTGCTGGTTCACGCCGTTGAGGCGCTCTGCCTGCAATATCAGGTTCTGCGTAAAACGGTCGTAGAAAATGCCAAAACCCGTGCGCAGAACAGTTTTAGGCTGTCCTCCTTTCTTTCCTCCGAGTCCCCAGGCAAAGCCGAGCCGCGGTCCCCAGTCCGCATGATCACCAATATCGTTCTGCGTCTCGTAACGCAAGCCGTAGCTTAGCGTCATATTCTGCCGGAAGTGCCAATCGTCTTCCGCGTACAGACCAGCATCAAAAATCGTGTTTGAGATCAGCGGCTGCCCGGCAGTAATTGAGAACTGGCTCGGACCTCCGCATTCGTCGCGTATCTGCTGCTGTGAAAGTCCGGCGGCCAGTCCCTGCTGCGTAACGCTGTATGCATCCAGGGAGCTAAAGCTCGGGCTCGCCGCCAGAATGCCTTTGCACGCCGGCGACAACGTGGGGTCATTCGGATTCGGAGCGCTGAACGTAAATGTCCCGTTGAAATTCTGCGTTGAGCTGGCCGCTTCACGCGTGGCCCGCAAGCGCCCGCCGAAACGCAGAAAATGCGTTCCTCGGTTTACTGACGTGTAGTTCTGTAGTTCGTAATGGTCGCCGTTGTCAGCCAGAACTCCTTGCGGGTTTCCACCATCTGTAAATGCTTCCAGCACTGAAATAGTGGGGGTAAAGTTGAGCGGATTCTGGTTGTTCCGCACGCGCTGGTATTCAAAGCGCGTTTCATTCACCGCATGAGCGCCCAGAGTCTGGGTATCACTGATTTGGACCGTGTGCTCGGTATTGCTCTCATTGAATCCCAGGGATGGCAAATTGAACTGCCCAATCCCGTTGTTCTGCTCGTCAGTCTTGGTGAACTGGTAGCGTGCAGTAAGCGTGTTATTCGCCCCCAATTGGAAATCAAATCTCGGACCGATGCTGGTGCGCACGCGTGGATTGGCCACATTCTGCGTGAACCGCACTTGGTTGAAAGAAGGGTCCAGCACAACCGCGTTCACTACTGACACTTCGTCAATATTGCGCCGCTGGGCTGAGAAGAAAAATGAGGATTTCTTGGTGATCGGTCCGCTTACGTTACCGTTGTAAATCTGCGAATCAAAATCCGGCTTCTCCGGTGAAAACGGGTTGCGCGTGTCAAAGATTGAGTGATTATCGTTCAGAAAAAACTGGCCGTGGAACTGATCTGTTCCCGGCTTGGTGAAGATCTCAATCCTGCCATAGCCCATCTTGTCGTATTGGGCAGAAAACGGGTTCTGGTTGATCCTGATCTCGCGAATGGAGGACTTGGGAGGCAGCTGCCCGCCCGTAAATCCGTCAATATAGATTTGGCCGCCGTTGGGTCCCGCGGAAGGTCCGGCAAGCGCCTGCAGTTCTGATTGCAACTCATCAGGATCATCAGACAGCGCGTCCAGGTCCTTGCCGCTCAGCACCAGCGAGTTTGAGTTGCTTTCCGGATTCACGTTGACGCGCGCTGCGTCGCTTTGTACGTCTACGTGCTCTTCTTCCACAAAAACTTCCAGCGTGAAGTTTAGCTTTTTGTCCTGACCAGCGGCCACATCGACTTGCTGCACACTTGGCCGAAAACCCTTTTCGCTGACAGTTAAGCTGTATTTGCCTGGTGTGAGGTTCTTTATTGTGTAGCTGCCCGCACCATCTGATTTGGTCTTCACCGTTCGTCCGTTCTCATCCTTGACGGCTATCTCGGCATTGGGAATCACGGCGCCCGTAGGATCAAGCACCTGCCCGTGCAACCCTCCCACGCCCGATTGCGCCATTGCAGGCAGAGCGAAGATAAACACTGCAAACGAAAAGATAAGGATGCGTGCGAGCAATCGCAACGCTGCCACCGGCCAGTGCCTCATGTTGCTCCCCATCATCTATTGTGGTCCAACATCTCCGGTCGGAGCGGAAAGGTTCCAGCCGTTAAGAAGGGCCGCCGCCTGCGATGTGTTGGAGGTCAGAATTGGCTCAACACCACTCAACAACGTAATGGCAGTCACCTCAGAATTGCCGGTACCCGGCGTTGACACAATCATCACCGCCTCTTCCTTTTTAAGATCGGTAATCGTCACTGCCGGCAGACGGCTGATCATCTGCTGGAAATCAGGCGAACCGCCACCTGCTCGCTGGCCGCCTGGTCCACCGGGTCCGCGCTGCTGAAAGCGTGCGGCCGCAGCCTGCGCTGCTTCCGGCGATTTCAAAAAGAAAGCAATTCTCTGCGCCAGCTGTTCAGGAAGTTTGCGCATCTGCGTATCAGGCGCAATTTTCACCTTTACGCTCTTCTTGCCCAGTACGTCTTTGACCGTAACTGTCGACGCACTCGCATCAACAGCCGTAATCGTCCCGGCGATATTGCGGAAGGTGCCGGAAATCACCTGGTCTGCAGTGAGTTCCTTGCCATCAGCGCTGCGCGCACCGCGCGCCCGCAACTGGTCGCCAACCTTAATGTCGTTGAATGACGCTTTGACCGCGTCCTCAAACCGGACCGAGTTGGGCGCATAACGAAGAAAGCCTGTTTGCGGGGTGGTTCTTACTATGACATTCTGCGTAGGCGTCACGGACAAAGTAACCGTGCCGGCGCCGCTATCGATCGCGCTGACAATTCCACCTGTTCCATGACGCTGCCACTCCATTCGCTCCTGCTGCTGCTTTTCCGCCACATCGCCTTTTCGCATCACGATGATGGTGGACGCGAGCAGTGAGTCAGCGCTGTTGCCTGTCTGTCCTCGCACCAGCATGCGATCGCCCGCTTGTATATCAGAGGCCGTCATGGGCACAGCCGATTTCAGGTCTGTCTGGCCAGGAGCAACACGCAAAATGCGGGCATTCTCTTGAATGGTGACTTTGACTTCTTGTCCGGTATCATCCTTCAACACAATTGTGCTGCCCTGGACGGATTGCACCGAACCAGTCTTGCGCGTCATACCGGCAGCGCCCGGGGTCTGCTGCGCGGCGGTCGCCAGACAAAGCGCCAGGATCACCGCCACTAAATTGTTGCTGCGCTTCATCAAACCCTTCGCTCCCAGAGAAATTGTTCGTCTCACTTACAGGGGCCCGCAACTCCGCGCATAGATGCCACGAATCTTGAACTTATTTGTCGCAGTAGATCGGCTCTGCGGATACTCACTCAGGGCGCCGTAAAAAATCTGGCGGAAGTTGTGTGGAAGTTATCATCTCAGAAACATTGTTCCGCTGATAGAAGGAAAGTTGAACCTGCAGAAAAGATTTGTAAAGCTGAGCGCTTTGCGGGCGTCTGTCGGGGTCCCCGGTGCGCGCGTTTTTCGCGCAACGGGGTGATCATCTGAGCCCGCAGCGAAATCCTGAGCGATGCGAAGGATCTGCCCTTGAGCCGCTTAGCAGGCGTGAGCAAGGCATAGCCGAGCGGGAGCCTGCTGGCGAAATCCCGAACAAAGCGGAGATATAGTGCGAGTGCCTGCGGGCGTGTATCGGCGTCGCGGTGCGCGAGTTTTTCGCGCAGCGGGGTAATCGTCTGAACCCGCAGCGAAATCCCGACCAAGGAAGAGTCCCCGCGGTGTGCATTTCTTTTCCTACCCAGGCGCGTGAAATATGGGGCAGCGACCGCATTCGACGCATCACTCTCTTTAGCTGGTGCCATCCGTGTCACATCGCTCAAAAATATGCGCCAGGAACAATATTAGCTTGACACGGCGCTGGAAGTACATGTACTTTTGGCGATATCTGAAATCGTACTTTAGTACCTGATGCGAGCCACATTCGCTGAGCCTGGACTTCCGGACGGGCCTCATCTTCTCAGGTTTGTACATCGATGAGCCATGCTTCGCACGGTCGCTATGGAGCGGCCGTGCATTTTCTGAACTGACACAGCGCGTCAACTCTAGTGTCCGAATCTTCGCTTGCGTTTCACCTGAATTCAAACGAAAGTAACGTTGACGGTAGCGGTTCAGTGCCGCAATATCGCTGGTATGCCTGAAAACCCGGTTCTCACATCAGGTTCTGTTGCAAAATCTGCCGTTGCCGTTGACACCCGTCACGAGCAGAGGCTGCACATTGCCGTATCCGTAAAAGTCTCTCCCGATATCAGGGCCACTGATTGGCACAGTTGCTGTACTTATGAAATTTCTCTTCTCGGCGCACGTCTCAACGCGCTCCCGGGAATCTCCAAAGTGGGCCAGGTAATCTGGATCCAGAGACAGAACCGGCGTGCCAAATACAAAGTGATTTGGATCGGTCAGGCTGGAACTTCGCAGGCCGGACAAGTGGGTGTGGAATCAATGGAGCCTGGAAACGTCATCTGGGAAAGCGAAATCAAGGCCCGCATCATGAGTGCCCGATAACGCGTCTCTCCGGCGTTGCTGCCCAAACCGCCACTGTCCGCCACACAGATAAGCGAATTAGTTTCATCCCTTAAGTTAACCACCCTAGTGCAAACGTAGGTGCAATGCAGCAGACTCTGTCGCAGTCCCCCTTAACTCTACATGCCATGGCCGCGAATTATCCTTACATCGTTCGTTGCAACGATTGTGAATTTGTAAGCGAAGTCCTCATGGACGAAGGTGTCGCCCTGAATGAGCGCGACTTTCACTCCTTCGAACATCTGCATTCCGTCTCCATCTGGCGCTATGCCTGGGAACGCTGGTCGCCGGTGACAGAGCTTATGGGGCTCGAGTTGCGGTAAACCAGACGGAACTCAGGAGTTCTTTTTCACCTCACTTCTGGATCTTGCACCTTCTTTGCTTTCCGATTACGCGCGATTACGTTGCGATTGCGCGCGATTTCGGCGATTCCCCCATTTGCCGCCATTTCTGCCTGCGTGATAACTTCTAAAATTCACCACTATGCTCCGTCCTTATCAGGGAATCTCGCCGCGCATTCATCAAAGCTGTTATATCGACGAGTCCGCCCAGATCATTGGCGATGTCGAAATCGGCGAAAACTCCAGCGTCTGGATGAACGCCGTAATTCGTGGTGACGTCTTTGCCATTCGCATTGGGAAAAACTGCAGCGTGCAGGATTGCAGCGTGCTGCACGGCATGCGCTACAAATACGGCGTCACCATGGGGGACTGGATCACCGTGGGTCACTCCGTCACCCTGCATGGCTGTACCATCGGCGACCGTTGCCTGATCGGCATGGGCTCGGTAATCCTGAATAATGCGAAGGTCGGCGAGGGTTCTATCATCGCCGCCGGAACCGTCATCCCGGAAAACACTGTCGTAGATCCTTTTTCGTTGTGGGCCGGCGTGCCCGGCAAATTCCGCAAGAAGACTGACGATGACAAAACCCAGCAGATGATCCTCATGTACGCAAAGAATTATCTGGATTACACGCAAGTCTACAAGAAGGAGTTTCCTAAACCGTGACTTGCCATTGGCTTGGCTGATCGCTGACTGCTAATGGCTAAGTGCTAACGGCTAATGGCTAATGGCTGGTGTTATCAAATCCGTCCGCGGCACCCGCGACATTCTGCCGCCGGATACTGCGCTGTGGCAGTTCGTGGAACAGGCCAGCCGTGACATCTTTCATCGCTATGCTTTTCAGGAAATCCGGACGCCAATCTTTGAAGACACCCAGCTCTTTGCCCGCGGCGTAGGCGAGGAAACGGACATCGTCTCCAAGGAGATGTTCACCTGGGAAGACCGCGCTCGCGCCCAAAGTGAGAAGTCGCAGTCTCTCACCCTTCGTCCGGAAAACACCGCAGGCGTTGTTCGCGCTTACATAGAGCACAAGATGGGCGATACCGGCAAACTGCAGAAGCTTTACTACATGGGCCCGCAGTTCCGCCGCGAGCGCCCGCAGAAAGGCCGTTACCGCCAGTTCTACCAGATCGGAGCAGAAGTTCTTGGCCCGCCTTCAGCTGGCAGCGAGTCGCCCGCGCGTGACGCCGAGATCATCGCCATGCTCGCCCACCTGCTGCGCGAAGTTGGCATTAAGGAGTGGACGCTGCAACTCAATTCCGTAGGCTGCGCCGACGACCGGGTCCGTTACAATCAGGCTTTGCGCGAGGCGCTCGCGGGCGTAAAAGACAAGATGTGCGTTGATTGCCAGCGCCGCGCCGAGACCAACCCGCTTCGTGTGCTTGACTGCAAAGTGCCGGAAGACCAGCCCATCATCGAATCGCTGCCGAAAATCTCTGAGTACTTGGACGAACCCTGCCGCGAGCACTTTAACCAAGTCAAAAAAATCCTGAACCACGTCGGCATCCGCTATCAGGTGAACGAACGGATGGTGCGCGGCCTTGACTACTACACTCGCACTACATTTGAATTCACTCATGGCGGGCTGGGCGCCCAGAGCGCGCTTCTCGGTGGCGGACGCTATGACGGTCTTTCGGAAGCTCTCGGGGGGCCCAAAGCTCCCGGCATCGGCTTTGCACTCGGGCTTGATCGCTTTGTGCTGGCATTGCAAGCCGAAGAAACCGTAGGCGTCCCGAACCTGGCGCCGCAAGTTTACGTTGCGCCACTCGGACCGGGTATGAACGCTGAAGCCGCGGTAATTGCGCGCGACTTGCGCAAACAGCAGATCGCCGCCGAACTGGGCGATGAGACTTTCCGCGCCAAAAAATCCTTTGAAGCCGCCGAACGCAGCGACGCAAAATTCATCCTCTTTGTGGGCGAAAACGAAATTGCTTCCGGGCAGTTCGCGCTTAAGAACGTGAAGACTGGCGAACAGGTGAGCGTGAAACGGGAAGAGATGGTTTTGAAGCTGAAAGCGTCTCTCTGAAATTCCAATCCCACGAAGCGGGAGAGGGATTGTTACCACCTGGGGAGTAACTGGCCGCAAATTGGCGGCAAGGCTGCTAAAATACTGCGGCTTCAGTCGCCTGCTGAGGTACCTGCTTCTCGACTTCTTTTCTCTTTGCGCCTCAGGGTCCTTTAAGTTCTTCTCGAGAAGCTAACCACTACCCATCATTTCGCGTCCACCGGGTCGCCTGTCTTGTGTTCTCTGATCTGAAACTTCAGAAAATCATGCACGGCATTCACCGCGTCTGCGTTCTTGCTGCTGATCACCACCCGGCCACCATCTTCCATCTCCTTATACGAGTACCGTATCTGGTCCTTCAGCTTCTTCATCGTGGGCACACCGGGTGGGGTCTGGTCATGCACAAACATGGGAATATCGAAATCACCTGCGCTGAAAGCATGCTGGATATGGTTCAGGTGCATGCGAATCTCTGCCACGCTCTCCTTATCACCGGCTGACTTGGCCAGCACCTGGATAATCCCGCCGTCCTTAGTAAGGAGAAAGTGGTGCGTGGTCTTGTCCTGATCAAAGCCCATGCCCTGATTACCCCGGTTTTGCATGTCCTGATGAGTGTGCTGGGCAGCGAAGCTTGCGATTGCCAGAAGAAGGATCATGGGAGGAAGCCGTCTCATTTTATATTCCGTTCCTGGTAGATAGACTCGCTCACCCTCGGCATGTTAGCTCAGCGGCTGAAGGAGCTCTTGTTTGCGCTTCGCCGCCGCTCCCGTCCAGAATCACATCTCGGGCAGGCAAGCCTTTATAATCAAAATCTTAGCTTCACGCTCCGGGATTCCATCAACAGGAAGGTAAATTGTTTTGTCGCTCGACTTTTTAGGTGATCTTCGTCGCACGCACAGGTGCGGAGAGCTGCGCGCTGAAAACGCAGGGCAGCAGATTGTGCTCATGGGATGGGTAAACCGCCGCCGTGATCTGGGCAACGTCATCTTTATTGATGTCCGCGACCGCACCGGCCTCACTCAGCTCGTCTTTGACCGCAGCGACAACACCGCTCTGCATGACAAGGCCAGCCAGCTTCGCAATGAGTTTGTGATCGCCGCCATCGGCACAGTGCGCAGGCGCGACTCGAAGACCATCAACCGCAATATTCCCACGGGTGAAATCGAGGTCGTTGTAAACGAACTGAAGGTTCTGAATGAATCCAAGGTGCCGCCGTTTCTGCCCGGCGATCCGGTGCTTGCGAATGAAGAGATGCGCCTGAAATACCGTTACATTGACCTGCGGCGCGAGCCCATGCAGTACAACATTGAATTGCGCCACAAAGTCGCGCTGGCAATTCGCAGTTATCTTGCAAGCATCGGCTTCTTCGAAATCGAAACGCCGTTCATGACCCGTTCCACGCCCGAAGGCGCGCGTGACTACCTGGTTCCCAGCCGCGTTTACCCGGGCGAGTTCTACGCTCTGCCGCAGTCGCCGCAGCTCTTCAAGCAGATCCTGATGATCTCCGGCTTCGACAAATATTTTCAGATCGTGCGCTGCTTCCGCGATGAAGACTTGCGCGCTGATCGCCAGCCCGAGTTCACCCAGATCGACCTGGAAATGACCTTCCCGCAGCCCGACCGCGTCTTTGAAGTGGTGGAAGGCTTTCTCCAGGCGGCGTTCAAAGCGGCAGGATACGAGCTGAAAGCCCCATTTCCGCGCATGACCTATGACGAGGCCATCCGCCAGTACGGCATAGATAAGCCCGATCTGCGCCTGCCCAAACTCACGGACGTCCGCCCGGCATTTACCGCCGAGCAG
>DASUBD010000497.1:0-2829 GCA_035763445.1 Candidatus Angelobacter sp. | reverse complement strand
TTCAGTTGATCAAGGTCAGTTACCGCAGGGGTGAGAGCCATCAGCCTTCACTCCTTTCCGGCTTGTTCCAGTCAATCACGCCCTTTTTCCAGATGTACCAGAAGCCAACCAGCACCAGGCCGATGTAAATCAACATCTCCCAGAAGCCGAACATCTTGAGTTCCCTGGCAATGACTGCCCAGGGATAGAGGAAGACGGCCTCAACATCGAACAGGATGAACAACATGGCTACCATGTAAAACTTCACGCTGAAGCGTTGCTGGGCATCGCCGGTAGGCATGATGCCGCATTCGTAGGCGGCATTTTTGGCCCTCGTCCACTTGTGTTTGCCCAAAAGGTGGGAGAGAGTGACCATTACGACGGCAAGACCAATAGCTACCACTACCTGGATCAGGAGCGGAATATAGCGGGCAAAGTAATTGTTGTCCGGCATGAAAGGGCCTGTATATAATGCGCGTCAATCAGTGGCTAAACATTCGAATGTAATTTCCATTCGCAGGGGTGTCAAGCCCTTGATTTTCCACTACGTTAATGTTTGTTGAATGGCAATCTGGGACGGAGCCGCAGGCACCGTCTAAGTTTCGTCCATCTGGCTGGAGTATCTCCTGAGCATCATTGTTTTATGACCATTTTCGGGTTCAACACTGACGTAAAAGTGGGCGACGTGGTGTACCACGTGCAGAGCGAAGCGCGGCAACGAGACATGCTGCTGCAGACCATGGTCTTTGTGAAGGGACAGTGTGTGGGCAAGCGCGCAGTTTCCTACGCGCAGAAATCGGCCGAACCGGATTTCTCCGAACAGGCTATGCACGAATTTCTGAAGAGCCAGCACAAAGCTGTGCTGGAGGCAATTCAACAAGGTCACGTGAATAGCATTCTTGGCAGCGACTCAGCGATTCAGGATGTGGGTGATGGCGGTCTGACATTGAACTGGATGAACGCCTCTGACATCGCAGACGGGCCGACGGTTTCAATGCAATTTCAAGTACTGGATGAAGGAAATTCCGTGGCTGGGGCCAATGTATCAGTCTCTCAAGTTTCTTCGAGCAACGCACCCATTGCGAGCGCCATGACAGATGTTGCCGGAAATGCCACAATCAACTTCTCTTTGACTCCAGAGATGCTGGTGGATTTCTCAGTGATGGCGCGTGCTGAGCACCGGGGCAAATCAGCCACCCGAAAGTTTCGCTTCAAAAAGTAGTTCCCCCCAAACAGGATCGCGCCTACTTTGTCAGTTTCAGGCATGCTACTGCTCCCGCCCCGGCGGGGCAGCCGGGCCAGGGCGCGTCCGAGTGAAGGTCAAAATAAGGAGCGTCAGCGGCGTCTTCACGATTGCACGTCTGCCATCCTTCGCTGGCGCTGTAACAGAAAAAGGTCATCTCGTATTTGGCCGGGCTGAATGTGGCGACGATGCGCTCCAGCATTACTGAATCGAATACCTGCAGCCAACTCCGCAATTGATACTTGCCGAAGGGAACGCTGATCAGGCAGGAACCGCCCGGCGTGAGCACCCTCCGGAACTCATGCACCACAGCCAGATACGCATCCGGGTCGCGCTCCGTGGTTCCTCTGGCGGGATCGTATATGCGGCTGTCCAGACCTACATGTTCGAGCACAGAAAGGGAAACGACGGTAGAGAAAGAGGCGTCTCGAAAGTACATGTTGCGCAAATCACCAAACACGTAAGAGACACGTTGCTTCCAGAAGCATTCAATTTCAGGCGCGAGTGTCATGATGGTAATTCGCTTGTTTTTAAGCTTGGGCTGCGAAAGAATCAAGCTGTGATTTAAGGTTGAACCGGCGTCCAGGAGGTCTCCAGGTTCATCAGGCAGTTGAGACAGCATCCAGGGATACTCGACCAGCCGTTCGTCGAGCCAGCGGCCATACCCAATCGGCAACTTCAGAAATATCTTAGGAGACTTGAGGGCCCGCTTAAGGGCACGTTCTTTGTAGTATCCGTACCACCGGTGACTGGAGTAGTGTCCGGGTGTGAGCCGGAAAAGGCCGCTTTTGATGGCGCGAATGATCACTGACGTTCCGTTGGCGCAGTTTCTTCGGAGACGCGCAGGCCGTCATCCTATCACTGAAGCAAAAAACATGAGTAACAGATAGGATTTAGCACGGATGTTAAAGTGAAGCCGCAAGTCCCCCCAGCGGATGCAATCGTGGTCGGTTCCGGTCCCAACGGGCTGGCAGCGGCGATTCGTCTGGCCCAGGCCGGACTGAAGGTTGTGGTTCTGGAAGCGGCTGAAACACCCGGAGGCGGGGTGCGCTCAGCGGAGATTACGCTGCCCGGCTTCATTCATGACACCTGCTCTTCCGTTTATCCCATGGCATTCAGCTCACCTTACCTGAGCACGTTGCCCCTGGAAAAGCATGGTTTGCAGTGGGTATTTCCTCCCGCCGCTGCTGCTCATCCGTTTGATGATGGCACGGCGGCTCTGCTGCACAAATCGCTGACGGAAACAGCTGCTGGGTTAGGTGGCGACCGCGCCGGCTATGAGGCGTTGCTGGGAGATCTGGCTGCCCGGGCAGAAAAGCTATTTGGTGCTGCTTTAGCGCCCATTCGGGCATTGAAAAGCCCGTTGCTGATGGCCAGCTTTGGACTGCGTGCCATGCGGTCTGTGCGCATGATTGCGCATGCATACTTCAAGACCGAAAAAGCTCGAGGGATGTTCGCAGGCATTGGTGGCCATGCCATGGTTCCCCTGGAGAAGCTTACTTCGGCGGCCTCTGCCTTGATCCTGGCCACAGCCGCGCATGCAGCGGGATGGCCGTTTGTGCGCGGTGGATCACAGAACCTGACTAGCGCATTGATTGCGGTTTTGA